>JAKJFL010000457.1:0-3462 GCA_022704935.1 Candidatus Rifleibacteriota bacterium | reverse complement strand
GTGTTCGACATCCTGCTGCAGCACCCCGAAACGGCCGACGGAGGGGCCGGCGATCGCGCGCTGGCCGAGACACTGCGCCGGCTGGGGAATGTCCATCTCATCTCGCTGCTCGAGCAGCAGGAGACCGAACTCGATCGACGGAAACGGCACTTCCGCAGCGCTCCCCTCTTCCGCCAGGCCGCGGCCGGGGAAGGATTCGTCTGGGCCTGGGTCGATCCCGACGGCATCGTCCGTTCCTTCGTGCTCCGTGACGAGCAGATGGAGCTGAACAGCTGTGCGTTGTCGATGGCACGCCTCCTGAGCTCCGAACCAATCCCCCTGCCCCGCCCCGACGAGGAAGGTCGCTCCCGCGGTCTGATTGCCTTTGCCGGCCGCGGTGGCGTCGTCCCGGCGCTCTCGGCGCTGGATTTTCTCGAAGGCCGCATCCCGGCCGGGGCGCTCACCGGAAAAACCGTGTTTCTTGGCGTCACGGCGCCGATCCTCCACGATTTCCACCGCACCTGCCATGGACTTTTGGCGGGAACCCGCCTGTTGTCAGCCTGCACCGACACCCTGGCACAACACCGTCTGATCCGCCGGCATGAGGGCCGCGGCTGGCGACTGATGCTGGTCCTTCTCGGCTTTCTGGCCGGCGCCGGCCTTGTCCGGGCCCGACCGGGCCATCCCTGGGCAGCCCTGGGCGCCGGCATACTCCTCGGCGGCTTCGGTTGGGCGATCGTTCTTTTTGCCGCCGGCCACGCCCTGCCACCGTTCCCGCTGCTGGCGGGGCTTCTGGTGGCCGGGCTGTCCAGCATCGCCCTGTTGCGCCTCGTGCAGCTCCTCTCGCTGCAAACTCTCCAGGCCGAAGCGGCCGCAGCAGGCCAGGTGCAGCGACAGCTCTTTCCCCCGCCCGTCTGGAATAGCGGAGAATATACCAGCTTCGGCTGCTGCCAGCCGTGCAGTGCGGCCGGCGGGGATTACTTCGACGTGCTCCCGGTCGGCGAGGAGGAGACGGTGTTTCTGGTCAATGACGTCGCCGGCCACGGGATCGGAGCAGCGATGGTCGCCTCGATGCTCAAAGCGGCAGTCACCATGCAGCAAGACCGGGAATCGTTTTCTCTTGGCCAGGCCGTGGACCGGCTGAACACGTTGCTGTTCCGACTGTTCCGGGGCCGGAAGATGGTGACCGGCGTCTTCTGCCGGCTCGAACACCGGACCCACCGGGTCACCGTGATATCGGCCGGACATGTCGCGAGCATGATCGTCCGCGCCGGGGGCACGGTCGAGGAGATCGGGAAACCAGGCCTCCCCCTCGGCGTGCGAGCAACCACGCGTGTCATGCCGATCGAAACAGAACTTCTTCCCGGAGACACTCTGGTGATGTACACCGATGGCGTGGTCGAAATGGTCGACCGCCAGGGGAACCCTCTGGGATACCCCGCCTGGATGAACCTGCTGGCCGCCAGAGCCCCCCTCGTTCCGGATACCGCGACGGTCGGAGATCTCTTGGAAAAGGTGCATGCGCATGCCCAGGGATGCGAGGCAACGGATGACGTTACGCTGCTGCTACTCCACAGAAAAACCGCGTCGGCCACTCTCTGCCGCCAGTTCGACGGTGACGGCGCCCTCCCGTCTGTCGGCTGTTCGCACAGCACTCCAAACCACCTTCCCTTAGGAGGGCCCTGTGGATAACGAAATCAAGAAGACCATTCTGATCGTCGACGATATTCCGGACAATATCGAAGTGCTCCGGGGCATCCTCTTCCCCCGATATCGCATCAAAGCCGCCACGTCCGGCGCAAAAGCGCTGGCGATCGCATCCGGCGACGAGCCTCCCGACCTCATCCTGCTTGACATCATGATGCCCGGTCTGGATGGCTACGAGGTTTGCACGATCCTGAAGAACCAGGAGAAGACCCGAAGCATCCCCGTCATCTTCGTCACCGCGAAGGACGATCCCATCGACGAGGAAAAGGGTTTCAAGAGCGGAGCGGTGGATTATATAACAAAGCCTATTAATCCTAGGATCATCGAGGCGAGGGTCGCAACGCATCTGACGCTCCGCCAGGCCATGATCGATCTCGAGCGCCAGAACGAGGTCCTGGTAGAAAACGTCAGGCTCCGCGAGCAGGTCGACCGCATCATGCGCCACGACCTGAAGACCCCGCTGACCGTCTTCATGAGCATTCCAAGCCTCCTCAAACTGCGCGACGATCTTCCGCCAGACGTCGTCGAATCGCTGGACATGATGGAAAAATCCGGATACCGGATGATGGATATGATCAACAAATCCATGGATCTCTTCAGGATGGAATCGGGAACGTACGAGTGCCACCCGGTGCCCGTGGATATCGCGAAAATCGCCCGCCAGATCAGGTTCGAACTCGGAGAAACCGCAACCGGGAAATCCGTTTCTTTCAGGCTCGAAGCCGACGATCACGAACTGCCGGACGATCAGGAATTCCTGATGTCTGGCGAGACGGGACTGTTCTATTCCATGCTGGCGAATCTGATCAAGAACGCGATCGAGGCATCACCCGACACGAGCACGGTGACCGTGAGCCTCTTCGGGAAGCCGGTTCCCGGCGTGCGCATTCATAACGACGGGGTCATCCCGGCTGAGATCCGCGACAAATTCCTTCAGAAATACGTGTCGCATGGGAAGAAGGGCGGAACCGGCCTCGGGGGCTACTCGGCCCGTCTGATGGCGGAAACGATGGGAGGAACGGTGAACTTCACCACCTCGGAGCAGGACGGCACGACGATCACCGTGGCATTTCCCGGGCCCGTCGCCAGCCATGAAGAACCGCTGCCGGTGTCGACCGGCGACCTGCGGGTTCTCGCCGTCAACGCGAACTGGCTGGTCTTGTATTCGATCCGTGACGTCCTGCGCAGCCTCGGCCTGCACCAGGTCCAGCTTGAAAAAAGTGCGGAAGAGGCACGAAACTTCCTTTCGAAGAACAAGCCCGTTCAGCTGGTCATCTTCGACTGGTCCATTCCGGGAAACGAATCGGGGAGATTCCATTCCTGGCTTCGCGCCGAAGAGAACCACCGGGACATCCCCATCGTCATCATCTCGTCTGAACCGGCGGCCGTCCGAGAGAAAACGGCAGGGCTCGAGGACAGCGACGGACTGCTCGGGAAACCGTTCTCGACCGTCCAGCTTCAGACGCAGGTCGAGCGCGTTCTCGATCGCATGAAACAGCTCGTTCGCAGGAGATGACCGTCATGAATCGGCAAACCAGGCGGATGAAAGTGCTCGTCGTGGAAGACGACGAGATATCACGGACGATCGTGACCACCGTCACCGACGAAGCGGGCTACGAGGTCAGGGAAGCCTGCAACGGCGTCGAGGCCCTTAGTCTGTTCGAATCCTTCCAGCCGGACCTGGTGTTTTCGGACATTTCGATGCCCGAGATGGACGGTCTTCAGCTCCTGGAGGAGATCCGGAAGAAGTCTCACGACGTCATCGTCATCATGACG
>JAKJFL010000017.1:0-15622 GCA_022704935.1 Candidatus Rifleibacteriota bacterium | reverse complement strand
TGTAGCGGCGCATCTCGGCTTCTGCAGAAGCCTGGTCCATGGCGGCGTGTTCCATCAGGAAGGTCAGGCCCTGGTCGTAGGTCCAGGTTTTCTGGTGCAGGTTGATGTCGATGAGAATGCGTGCCGATCGCCATGCCGCATCACGGCTCTGCACGAGCCGGTTCGCGTTGGTGGCCTCGAGGCCGCTCGCGAGAACGGCTTCCTCGCAGTAGTGCGCCCAGCCTTCCATCAGTTCGATGCTGTCAGCGAGGCCGCGCCAGAGTCCGGGATGGAGATTCTGCCCGGAAAGCTGCATGTGATGTCCCGGATACCCTTCGTGAATCGAGGTATTCGCGATGTCGGCGTAATTGTGGCAAGTCTGGCTTCCGGTGTGGCGCGTGACGAGGTAGATGCCCTTCTGCGGCCTGGCGGTCCGTTCTGGCGGCATATAGGCCGCGAACGGGATCAGATGCGCCATGTAGGAAGGCGTTTCGACGATCTCGAGCCGCTCACCCTCGGGCATCGTCGCGAAGCCCGTCATCTCGACCCATGCCCGACTGCGTGCGACCGCGTCGCGGTAGGCCGCGAGCGCCGTTTCGAATGTGGCCGGGGCGTGTGCCTGGACCTGCTTGAGGGCGGCCTCGCGCATGCCGGCGGCGGTGCCGTGCTGAGAGCCCGTGATCGCCCGGGCGTGCAGGTCGACATGCTGCTGTGCCTGCTGCAGGCAGTGCTCGCCCAGATCGAGCAGTTCGCCCGCGTTCATGCCCAGTCGGCGGGCACCGAGAAGCGCCTGAAACGGCCCTTTCTCCATGGCCCAGTCGCCGGCGGCGCCGGGCAGAATCGCGTGTTTGAGCCAGTGCGCGTGCTCGGCGATCGCCCGCCGGGCCTCGTTCGCGGCATGGACGAAACTCTGCATGACGGGCGGGGGAAGATGCCCGGCCAGGCCGCCTTCTATCGTCGCGAGCAGATCGGGCAGGCGCTCGGCCGATTCGATGAAGATTCGTCCCCAGAGCGGTGGAACATGCTGGAACAGCGACCTGCCGCTCATGAGGTAGGCCGGCACGGCGCGCAACCGCGAGATCATCGATTCCACCCGGACGTTGAGCGGGGCGAAATCGCGCACGAACAGCATGAACAGCGAATCGCCGATCATCATGGCGAGATCGCAACCGAGCCGCCACCGTCGCACGTCCTCGAGCATGAACAGCTGGATGCCGGCCATGTGCAGGGCCAGCTCGCGGTCGAGCCGCTCGTCAAGACTCAATTCACGCTCCGGCAGGCTCTGAAACGCATCGCGCATCTCCCGCAGCCCGGCGATCTCTCGGTCGACCGCTTCGGCTCCGGCTTCGGGGAGAAGACCGTCGTACTCGTGCTCGCCGAGCGTCGTGGCGGCGATCGGATTCCGTCGCAGCAGTTCGGCGTAATAATGCTCGGCGACCTTTCGGAAGCCCGGGTGACGATAGACCGCTTTTCGATGCATGCTCAATCCCTCCGCTCATTTTTCAAAAGTATATCACATGCAAAAGAGTATTCCGGGCACGTTTCAGGCAGAAAGGAACTGTTACGAGTGCCTATCCGCAGATGACACAGAGGATTGCTTGCCTTGAGGCGGGTGTTGTGGCAAGATGTGACACATTCCGACCGGCCCGAGGCCGGCAAGACAACGCGGAGGATCAGAGATGCGGACTGCCCTCGTCACCGGCGGTGCAGGCTTCATCGGTTCGCACATCGTTGGCGGCTTGCTCGAGCGCGGGGTCGGCGTGCGCGTGCTCGATGACCTCTCCAGCGGGAAGCGTGAGAACCTGGCCCCGTGGCTCGATCGCATTGAATTTATAGATGGAAGTATATGCAGCGATGCCGACTGCCGCAGGGCCGTCGACGGCGTCGACACGGTGTTCCACCAGGCGGCGATCGCTTCGGTTCCCCGCTCCGTCGCCGAACCCGAGCGGACACACGACGTGAACGTGAACGGCAGCCTGAAGCTGCTCGTCGCCGCCCGCGACGCGGGGGTGCGCAGGGTCGTGTTCGCGAGCAGTTCGGCTATCTACGGGGACGACCCCGAGCAGCCGAAGCGGGAGACGATGAAGCCGTGTCCGATCAGCCCATACGGCCTTCACAAGCTCACGGTCGAGTATTACCTGCGACTGTTCCACCGGCTGTATGGTCTCGAGACCGTCGCTCTGCGGTATTTCAACGTCTTCGGCCCCCGCCAGGATCCGAAATCGGAGTATGCCGCCGTCATCCCGAAATTCATAACTCGCATGCTCCAGGGCCTTGCGCCGACGGTTTTCGGCGACGGGAAACAGACGCGCGACTTCATCTACGTCGGCGAAATCGCACGCGCGAACATCCTGGCCGCGGATGCCGCCGACGCGCCGGGCAAGGTCATCAACGTGGCCGGGGGCGGGCGAATCGACCTGCTGCAGCTGATCGCCACCCTCAACGACGTTCTCGGAACGCGTATGATGCCGGTCATGGCGCCTCCGCAGCCGGGCGATGTGCGTGACTCTTCCGCCGATATATCTATCGCAGGTGATATATTGGTCTTCGCACCGCAGACGAGTTTCGCCGAGGGGCTGCGCCGAACGGTCGCGTGGTATCGGGAACACTCTCGGGGATGAACGGACCGAGGGGGCGACCGATCCGCGTATTGCGACTGCTCAGTCGCATGAACGTCGGCGGCCCTTCCATACAGGTCATCAACCTGACGCAGCTGCTCGATCGGCGCGGATACGAGTCTCGGCTCATCGTCGGCTCGCCGCCGGAAATCGAAGGAAGCATGATTCCTCTGGCCGAAAAAGCCGGCATCAGGCCCGTCATCATTCCGAGCCTCGCTCGCGAGCCCCATCCGCTGAAGGACGCCGCCGCGTTCGCTTCGGTCGTTGCCGAGATCCGCTCGTTCCGGCCCCACATCGTCGAAACCCATACCGCGAAAGTCGGAATGCTTGGCCGCATCGCCGCACTCGCCTGCAGAGTGCCTCTCACCGTCCATACGTTTCACGGAACCGTGTTCGAAGGGTATTTTTCGCCGGCCGGCAGTCGCGCGGTCATCCTGGCGGAGCGGATGCTGGCCAGGTTCACCGATCTCATCATCGCTCTCACGCCGGGCCAGCGGGCGGAAATCCTCGGCCACCTGCCCGGTGTGAAGCCGGGCAAGGTTCGAGTTGTTCCGCTGGGCCTGGATCTGTCGACATTCCTGGCGACGCCCCGGAAAACTGGAGCATGGCGGCGTGAGATCGGCGTTCCCGAGTCGGCCCGCCTGTTAGGCGTCGTTGCAAGGCTGGTTCCGATCAAAAACCATCTAGGACTTCTGGAAGCCTTTCGCACGCTTGCCTGCGACGATCCATCCCTGCATCTGGCGATAGTGGGCGGAGGGGAGCTCGAGGCGGCCATCACGCGGAAAGTTCACGACCTGCGCCTGGAAGGCCGGGTCCACATGACGGGAATCGTCCATGCCGTGGAGCGCGTGTATGCCGACCTCGATCTGCTGGTTCTTCCCTCCAGAAACGAAGGAGCCCCTCTCGTCCTGATGGAAGCCCTTGCAGCCGGGTGCCCGCTCGCGGTAACGGCGGTTGGCGGCGTTCCGGAGCTCATCTCGGGAATTGAAGGAGCCAGACTTCTCGGGACGGAACCGGATGCCCTCGTCGCGGGTCTGCGCAGCGCCCTTGGCGAGCTCGATTCGATGCGGTCGGCAGTCGAAGCACGCCGCGCCTCGATTCCGGCGCGGGTCTCGAACGAACAGCTCGGGAAAACCATGGATGAATTGTACAGAAGCCTCTTGGCGCGCAAAATGCCCGGATCGTGGTAGAATTTCCCAATGCCTGACCTGTTCGATATCGCTCCTCCGCAGGCCGGAAGCGCGCCCTTCCAGCCCCTTGCCGACCGTGTGCGACCGGCAACTCTCGACCAGATCCGGGGCCAGGAGCATCTCCTGAACCCGGGGAAGCCGATCCGTATGCTCCTCGAAGCCGGGAAGTGCCCTTCGATGATCTTCTGGGGCCCGCCCGGTTGCGGGAAAACGACGCTCGCCCGCGTGATCGCGAATCTGGTCGATGCCGAGTTCATCCAGCTTTCCGCCGTCACCTGCGGCCTCAAGGAGCTTCGCGAGGCGTTCGAAAACGCGAGAATCCAGCGCACCCGGTATGGCCGGCGCACAGTGCTGTTCATCGATGAAATCCATCGGTTCAACAAGGCCCAGCAGGACGCCCTGCTGCCGCACGTGGAGTCGGGAGCGACGGTTCTGATCGGTGCCACGACGGAAAATCCCAGCTTCGAAGTCGTTTCCGCGCTGCTGTCCCGCTGCCAGGTGCTGACGCTCCAGTCGCTTCCCTCGGCCGACCTGCGAACGCTGCTGAACAGCGCCCTCGAACGCGACGGGCACCTGATGCGGCCTCCGAAGCCGACCGTCGAGAGTTCCGCCATCGATCGCATCGCCGAGATGTCGGCGGGCGACGCCCGGATCGCCCTCAACGTTCTCGAGACCTGCTGTGAGGTCGCCCGGCAGGAAATGGCCCTGGCGCCGCATGTCGACGACAGGCTCGTGGCCGATGTCTTCCAGAACAAGTCGCTTCGATACGACAAGGGGGGCGAAGAACACTACAACCTGATCTCGGCCCTCCACAAGTCGATGCGGGGCTCAGATCCCGACGCTTCTCTGTATTGGCTGTACCGCATGCTCGACGGCGGCGAAGACGCACGATTTATATTACGTCGTATGATTCGATTCGCTTCGGAAGACGTCGGCATGGCCGACCCCTTCGCTCTGACCCTCGCCATGTCGGCCGCGCAGGCGTTCGATTACATCGGCCCGCCCGAAGGCCACCTGACGCTGGCGCATCTCGCCGTCTACCTGGCGGCGGCCCCGAAGAGCAATGCCCTCTATATGGCCGAAAAACGTGTTCGGGACGAAATTCACTCTGGACGGGAGCCCGGAGTTCCGCTTCACATCCGCAATGCCCCGACACGGCTCATGAAGGAGCTTGATTACGGGAAAGAGTATCGGTATCCCCACGATTATCCCGGCGGCTTCCTGCACGAAGAGTATTTCCCCGACGAAGTAAAAGAGCGGCGCTACTACGAGCCGAAGCCGATCGGCCGCGAAAAATCGACGGCGGACCGACTTCGCCAGCTCTGGCCCGAACGATACGGAAAGCCCGTTCCGACCGTGCCGCCGAAAAAAGGCACGCCGGAAGACGAGCGATGACCGGCATGATCGTGAATGTCGTCCGCCGGCTCCTGTACCGGTGCAGGCAGTTCAGATCGGTGATGTGGCCGCTGGTCGATCCCGCCGATCTCGCATCCGCCCGTGAGATCCTGCCGCCCGACTGGCGTTCTCGGTTCGATGCCCTCGGAGATTCCGAAAAAGCGCACGTTCTCCGCCTCGTGCGAGCGATTCGGGCCGACGCAGGCCTTTCCGACCAGGACCGGAACGATCTTCTCCTGCTCGCCATGACGCACGACCTCGGAAAGGCCGTCACGCGACCGCGAATATGGGAACGCGTGCTCCGAACTGTCTTCTCCCTACCGAATGAAGCCCATCCGATCCAGAGCGCAAGGATCCTCCGCGATCTCGGCGCTCCTTCCGCCCTGGTTCACCGCGCCCGCCATCACCACCACCACCCCGGCCCCGACCGCCTCCTCGCCCTCTTCCAGAAATTCGACGACACCCTGTGACCGCGCATGCGCGTGGGCGTCATGCGCTCAATCCCAATGGGGGCGTGTGGAGGCGACCATGATCTTGGTGCCGCGGTAGATCAGCCAGACGAGGGCGGCGACCATCGTGTAATACAGTTCCCGCGACATGTCGGTGTCGTGAAAATTCAGGTAGGGATCGCCTGGATTGTCGGGAACGATCTTCAGCAGGATGGTATCCGTTCCGTTGAAGGCGTTCGGGTCTGGGACGACGATGCTCTTCGTCCACGTTTTCCCGCCGGCCTTGTAGGTGAACTTCACATACGTCGATTTCGGCGTCGTTTCACGGTCGATGATCCGTGCGGTGACGGCGACGCCAGAATGTTTAAGGTTGATGCGGGTCGTAACATGGTTGTATCCCCATCCGATCGAGCCGCAGATCAATAATGTGATAATTATGTCTCGCATGATGTATATTAAGTGCTATGTATGCTCAGACTAGGCCCCACGCATCGAGGATGGTCTTGTATCCGAAGTTGATCATCGGCGACATGATCTGCCCGACCAGGCCGAACGCGAGCAGCATGATCAGCAGAAACGGCCCCATCTCCTCGATCGCGCGGTACTGAACCCGGTATCTGGGCGGGAGGAAGTAGGAGAGCACCTTCGAGCCGTCGAGCGGCGGGAGGGGAATGAGATTGAAACAGGCGAGGCTCAGATTGATGATGACCATCGACACCGCGAAGGCGAGATACAGTTCGCCGAAAAGCGGGGGGATGCCGAGGGTCGGAATGAACCGTGCGCCAAGCCACATGAGGCCGCCTCCGCAGAAGGCGAGCACCAGGTTCGAGCCCGGACCTGCAAGCGAGACGGCCATCATCGCCCGGCCGGGAATGCGGAAGTTGGAAGGATCGACGGGAACCGGCTTAGCCCAGCCGAAGTGGGTGAAGAGCAGCATCAGCGTTCCGAACAGCTCCAGGTGTCGCAGGGGATTGAGGCTGAGCCGCCCCATCCGCTCGGGGGTCGGGTCGCCCAGGAACACGGCCATCGCGGCGTGGGCCCATTCGTGCACCGTGAGCGCGATCAGCACGACGGGAATGGTGACGGCGGAGCTGATCAGCGATGCCATCAGCCTGCCCGGCCCGGCCAGGGCGAAGCTCAGCAGGAACAGGGCGGCGATGACGCCCCCGATCAGGTAGAGTTTATGGAGCGGGTTGCCGCCCGTTCCGCCCGGAGAGCGGAAGACGTAGACCCGAGAAGATCCGTTGGGCATGGTCCGTTTCATCCTTTCGTGAAGTGATGCTGCCGCGCAGCCTGCCTTCGAGGAGCGCGTCGAAAATGGTCCGCATGTGGGCCCCAGCCGGAATGCCGAGGGCGATCAGGTCATCCCCGCAGAGCTCGACGCGAACGCCGCGCAGCCTGCCGAGAAAATCGAAAATCTGACGGGCGCCGGCCTTGTCGAGCACGAACGCGACGAGCGCCACCAGCCCCTCGATGGGAAGCGGCTTCAGAAGCGTGAACAGCCCGACGTCGTCCTGTGCGGCGAGGCGCGCCAGCCTGAGCGGAACCTCGCTCAGGGCGCGAATGGATTTGACGATGGCCGTCCGGCGGTTCGCGTGCATGCCCATCTCGATCAGCAGTTTTTCCGCCTGTTCGGGGGCGAGCGAAGCGAGAAGGCCGATCCAGTGCACGACTTCGCCGTCGATCGGCTCGTGCAGGGGGGCGAAGCGCCTTATGATGCCGGGAATCAGCTTGAAGCGGGCGGGAAGCACCGACGCATCGGCGAGGTCCGGATGCAGCACCCGCATCAGCTTCGCCGCATACAGCCTGTCGATCACGCGGCCCGGCGACTCCTCGTGGAGGCATCGCGTGATTTCGGCGCCGACGCGCTTGGGCGACAGTGTCGTCAGTGCTTCCCGCTGCCGCGCGAGATCGAAGGCCCGCTGTGTGTCCTCGGCCAGGTCGAAATGGAACCGGCAGGCGAACCGGATCGCCCGGAACATGCGCGTCGGGTCCTCGAGAAAACTGAACGAGTGCAGAATGCGGATGCGCCCTTCATGCAGGTCGCGAAGGCCGCCGAACAGGTCGACGAGCGTCAGGAACGAGCCGGCCGACAGGTCGAGAGCCATGGCGTTGATCGAGAAGTCGCGCCGGCTGAGATCGTTCGCGATGCCGCCCAGCTCGACCTGCGGCAGGGCGCCCACCTGGGCGTAATGCTCGCGCCGTGCCGACGTGAAATCGATTTTCAGGTCCTCGAACGACAGCCGAGCCGTCCGGAACCGGTCGAATACCGTCAGGTGTGCCTTCAGCTCGGCCGAGACGGCTTCGGCAAACGGCAGGGCGTCACCGATGACGACCACGTCCATGTCGAGGTTCGGCCGCTCCAGCAGCAGGTCGCGCACGAAGCCGCCGACGGCATACGCGGCGATCTTCCTCGCTTCGGCCGTGGCGCTCACCTTTCGCAGCACGTGCAAAACCTTGATCGGCGTGACCCGCTTCAACAGCGTTTCCATCGCGTTGCGGTCGGGAACCGGGACCGGCTCGACCTGCTGCAGATACTCGGCCGGCGGCGGCAGCAGCTCGCGCAGGCCGCGCAGAACTTCGCGCGCGGTGACGATGCCGAGAATTCGCCCTTCCTCGATGACGGGGATCTTCGTCACGTCATGCCGCACCATCAGCTTCCGCACGATGCGCACCGGCGTCTCGCGCGTCACGAACGGCGGCTGGCTCGGAACGAACGGCGCGATGGGGCTGTCCCAGAGGTCCATCTGGACGGCCCGGTCGAGATCGCGTCGGGTCACGATGCCGGCGAACTGGTCGCCCCGCTTCACCACCAGCGACATCAGGTTGAACCGGAGCATCATGTCGTGCGTGTTCGCGACCGTCTGCGACTCGTCGACGCATTTCGGGCTCACCGTCATGACGTCGCCGGCGGTGCTGTCGGCTGGAAGCCTCGACGAAAGCAGCTCCACAAGACTTTTGCGAACCGAGTCCGGCTCCCCGTCGGGAAGGGTGAACCGCGTCCACCGCTCGTCGGGCCGGGCGTGCAGATCCTTGAACAGCCCCGAAACCTCGAGGTCGGGAATGCGCGATCGGGCGTAGATCCATGCCTGGCGGCCGCTCGTGACGCCCGCGACCAGGATGTGCGCGTCGATGCGCGACCACAGGGTGTCCATGACCGGGGTCAGGTCCTGGACGTTGCCGAGCGTTTTCGCCACGGTCAGCGTTACCGGCCAGTGCCGGATGTCGGTGCTTTCGGCCTGCGTCAGAAGGTCGTTCAGGAGGCCCCGCTGGCCCTCGCGCAGGCCCAGCATGACCTGGTTCGCCACGCTTCGCGGCTGAATGGGGTAGCCCCGAAGCGTCTGCATCATGTCGAGGTCTCGGGGGGTGACCCGCGAGCTCAGCCCGGCCCACGTCTTCTCGGTGATAGCGGCGAGCATGAGGGCCGCGTCGTCATCGGAGAGTCTGGCGAATCCGCACAGCAGCTCCGCGAGACAGTGCGCCGCGATGCTGAACGCGCGCACCTGGGCCGCTCGTGCCCTGAACGGCAGGTGCGGTGCCCCGTGCGCGTAGACGAAAATCTCGGCGTCGCAGTGCAACAGCGCCTCGATGAGCTCTGGATTATGCTTGGGAAGCGCGACTCCGACCAGGTGAACCGTGCGAAGATTTGCCCAATCCACCCGGGTCTGGGGAACGGTCGAGAACCACGAAGAGCGGCGGGCGATGCTCCAGGCGTTCGGGGCCAGCCTGGTCGGATGCAGAAGAAGAGCCCCGGGCTTCGCGAGCTGAAGGCAGCGTGCCGCGGCGAGCAGATCGAGATCGCCGCCATGGGCGATCGCGATCAGTTCGGTACCGGGCTGGAGCGCGCCGGATTTCGCTGCATGCACGCGTTTCCCCTTGTCAGCCGTTCTGTTGCTGTTCGCGCTTGATGATCGAGAGGAACACGTCGACGACCCGCGGGTCGAGCTGGGTGCCCGAAACCTTCTTCATCTCGCGAACGACGTGATCGTAGGGAAACGCCTTGCGATAGGGCCTGTCGGCGATCATCGAGTCGTATGTGTCCGCCACGGCGAGAATGCGCGCCCCGAGCGGAATGTCATCGGCGCGCAGGCCCAGCGGATACCCCGTGCCGTCGTAGCGTTCGTGGTGATAGAGCGTCAGCGGCGCGATATCTTTCAGGAAATCGACCTGCTCCATGATGAACGCGCCGTATTTCGGATGATTGCGCAGCTCCTGACGCTCTTCGGGGGTGAGGGCCTCCTGTTTGGTCAGGATGACGTCCTTGATGCCGATCTTGCCGATGTCGTGCAGAAGCCCGGCATACCGGATCGTCTCGATCTCGTCGGCGCCTAGCTCGAACTCGCGCGCGATCTTCACGGCGTATTCCATGACGTTCTTGCTGTGACCGTGCGTGTATGCGTCTTTAGTCTCGATCGCGGCGGCCAGGGCGGCGACCATCGACAGATACTGGTCCTTCATCTTGGCGTACAATCGGGCGTTCTCGATGGCGACGCTCGCCTGCGACGCGAAGGTCGAGAGCAGGTCGATCTCGTTCTGCGTGAAATCGCGCGGTTTGCTCGTGTATACCGTGATGGCGCCGATCGGCGCGTTTCGCTGCAGGATCGGAACGGCAAGAAGGCCGGCGAGGCGTTCCCGTTTCGCGAGGCTCATGTGCCTCGTTCGCGGGTCTTTCCGGACGTCGACCACGGATATCGGTCGCTTTGTTTCGACGACGCTGCCGATGATTCCCTCGCCGACCCTGATCGGGGTCGACGACAGGAACGATTTGGAAAGGCCGCGGGAAGCGCGGATCTCGAGATACTCTCCCGTCTGGTTCGTGAGCCTGAGCTCGCATCTGAGCGCGTGCATCATCTCCATGGAGAAGTTGACGATCGAGTCGAGGACCTCGTCGAGCACGAGGGTCGAGGTGATCGACTGGGAAATCTCGAACAGAACCGAAATCTCCTCGATCCGTCGTTCCAGATACAGGCGTATTTTGACATTTTCGACGGCCGTCGCGAGCAGGTTCGAAAGTGTGGTGAATGCGCGCAGATGGTCTCGGTTGAATGCGTTGGTGCGCGTCGCCGAGAGGTTGACCAGACCGATGTTTTGGCCCTGGACCGTCAGCGGCACCGTCAGGAACGACTGGATGCGCGTGCGGAATACCTGGGCCATCGGCAGCGACTCGCGACCGGGCAGGAAGATCTGCTGGCACCGCACGTTTTTCACTGGCTTCTGGCGCAGGCCGGCCGAGATATCCTGCAGGTGCTCGGTCAGGTTCTGGAGCGAGCCCGGCGACAACGGCCGCTGTGAGACGAAGTAGCGCATCTCCTCGTCGTGGTTGAACAGGCAGACCACGCCGAGTTCGTGCGGGATGATCTGCGTGAGGTATTCGAACGAGAGGCCGATCAGCCCTTCGAGTGTCTGGACGGTTGAAAACCGCTTCGCCAGCAGGTTCAGCTTCTCCATCTCGCGGATGCGGCTTTCGCGCTCGTGGACGAGCTTCTGGTGCTCGACGGCCATCGCGGCGAGGTTCGCGAACACCGTTGCCTCTTCCATGTCGGTGGCGGTGAAAGGCCGGACGCGAGAGGTGTTCGCCGCGACCATCAGCCCGACGAGCTGTGTCGTCGTCGCCAGGGGCAGCACGAGGGCCGAGGTGAAGGGAACTCCCTTGAACAGCGGGTCGCGCAGCTCACGGGTGAACATCAGACGCTGGCGGCCCGTGAAGGCGTTGCGCAGCATGAGACTTTCCGGGTCGAGAGCCGGCTCGGTCGTCTCGGAACTGCGGGGTGACGGTGCGAAACCGAACTCGCCTGCGTCTCCGAGACTGGTGCGCCGCTCGGGACATTTGACGCGCGTCGGGCGTTTGCGGCGCTTGCCGGCGCTCGCGGCGAACTGAAGCTCGAACGTCTCGGGCTCGAGCAGCATGAAGTAGGCTTCGTCGGCCTGAAGCGCGGCGCGGGCGGACTCGATCATCCGGCGCAGCAGTTCGTCCTGGTCGAGGCCCGACGAGAGATCCATCGAGAGGTCCGACAGCCGTGACAGCCGTTCGAAGGTCTGGCCGCTGGCCGCGTCGGAAAACTGCCGGCGGCGGGCGCCGGAACCGGATGCTTCAGACATGTTCGAGATGTTCGCTTTCGAAGGTTTTGACCTGGTTGCGGCCGGCGTCCTTGGCTGCATACAGCGCCGCATCGGCGGCGGCGATCAGGTCGGAGGTCTTGTCGCAGTTCGTAACGAGGGTGCAGGCCACGCCGATCGAGATCGTCACGGGAAGAACCTTCCCGTCGACATGGACCGGGTTCGACTCGACGGCCGACCGGACGCGTTCGGCGAACAGGCGTGCGCCCGCGAGCGGCGTTTCTGGCAGGAGAATGGCGAACTCCTCGCCGCCGTATCGGGCCACGGTATCGATCTGGCTTCGCACGGACCGGATGAACGCCTCGCCGACGTGGATCAGCACTTTGTCGCCGGTGAGATGGCCCCAGGTGTCGTTGAACTTCTTGAAGTGGTCGATGTCGATGATCATCAGCGACAGCGGCTTTTCGTAACGGCGCGAGCGGATGAACTCCTGGTGCAGCGACTCCTGAAAATACCGATGGTTATATAACCCTGTTAATGGATCGGTGAAGGCGAGCTTTTCGGTCCGTTTGTGGATCAGCGCGTTCTTGATGCTGGTGACGAAGATCGCCGTGAACTGGCTCAGCTTGTTGAAATCGGTGCGGGTGAAGGTGATGTTCTCGACGCGCGAGAGGTGGACGAGGCCGGTGATCTTGTCGTTGAGGACGATCGGCATCTGCATCGATTGACCGTATTTTCCCAGGGCCGGGCCGTCGGAGTTCTGGGGATGGAACACCTCGAGGACGGGCACGCGGCCCTTGTCGACGGGCGGGTCGGCGGGATACTCGCCGAACGATGTGACCACTTCGCTCCGCAACTGCCTCAGGTATGCCGGGCCGAGCCTGCGCGACGGCTGGACGATGATTCTGTAGGTCTGCTCGATCTCGTCGAACAGCATGATCGTGAACGTCGTGTACGGGACGAGCCTGTTGAAATGATCGAACGCTTTTCTCAGCACCAGATGCGGGTCGAGCGTCGACGCGAGTTCGGTGCTGATGCTGAGGAAAATCTCGTTTCGCAGCGCGTTCTCCAGCAAGACTTCCTTGTCGATGCGCAGCTGTTCAACCATTTCGGAGCGTTCGAGGGCATTTCCCATCTGGCGCGCGGCGAGCGACAGAAACTTGTAGTGCCGGTGGGCGGCGTCGGGATCGCCGGACCGCGGCGTCCGGATCGCGCACAGGACGAACGAATCGTTCTCGACGTTGAGCAGCGGCAGGCAGAACAGCTCGAGAACCTTTTTTCCCTCGCGGAACGGGAGGGAAACGGGCGGCCGGCCCAGCCGGTCCGTCGGGGCCGTTTTGCGTGAAAGCGCGAGTTCGGTCCGCAGACTCTGGCCGACGGCCGCGGAAAGCCTTTTGAGATGTTCGTTCTCGAACCTCCAGGCGCTGACGATGGTGGGAGGCTGGTCCCCGCCCGAGGCCGGATGCTGGGGCATCGAGAAGCGAATGACGGCCGTGCGGTCGGCTTCGAGGTCACCCGCCAGCTTGCGGAGGGCTTCGGTGAGGGTCGCTTCCAGGGATGCCTCGCGTCCGAGCAGGACTGCGAGATCATACAGCTTCTGGGTCTCCTCGTGGGCCTGCCGGAGCTCCTCGAGAAGGCGGCCTTTTTCGACGAGCGCCGCGACGCTGCCGGTGAGGGCTGTCACCAGTCGCACGTCCTCGTCGGTGAAGCCGGGCAAATCGTCGGAGCAGTTCAGGTTCAGGACGCCGATGACGCGGCGCTGGATGCACAGCGGCAGCGACATGAAGCCGCCCCGCCCCTTCCGGTGTTTCCAGGGGAGGGATTCTTCGGCCGTTTTCCGGTCGGCGACGATGATAGGCGCGTTTTCCCGGAAGACTTTCCCTGCGATTCCCTCGTCGAGCGGCAGGCTCGTGCCCGGCCGGGGACGCATGCCGCCGATGCGGCCGGGGTGCCGCGCCGAAACATACAGCTTCAGGTTCCCCGAGGCCGGGTCGTGGATCATGATCGATCCCGACGATGCGCCGGTGAGCCGGGAAAGCTCGCTCAGAAGCGCCTTGAGAAGTTTCTCGAGGTCGAGTGTTTCCGCCGTTTCGGCTGCAAGGCGCTCATGAAAGGCGATGAGTCTGGACTCCCGCGTTGAAGGTCGTTTCATTGTGTGACTCCGCGATACTCGACAGCCATGATCGTCAGATCGTCGTGTGCGTCCCCGCCTGCCCGCCACTGCTCCGCGGCCCCGAAAAACCGCTCCACGAGGTCCTTGGGTGGAAGCCCGCGGCTCGCCGTGAACAGTTCCTTCGTGCGCTCGAAACCGAACATCTCGTGATTCGGATCATACTCCTCGGGCAGGCCGTCGGTGAAGAACAAAAGCTGGTCGCCGGCCTGCACACGGAAGGGTACCGACTCGAACGTGACGCCGGTTCCGCCGACCGCGAGCGGAAAGCCGCCCTTGCTCTCGAGCTGGACGAGCGATCCGCCGATACGTCCGAGAAGCGGTCCGTGGCCCGCCGAAACCATCTCCGCCGCGCCCGTCGCCGGATCGATCACCACGATCTGCATCGTGACGAAATAATAGTCGCTGATATCCCGACTGAGATACTCGTGCATTCGCTCCATGATCTTTGCCGGCTCTGAGGTCTCGTGGACGACGGTGCGGAGTATGATTCGCGACATCGCCATGATGATGGCGGCCGACATGCCCTTTCCGGACACGTCGCCGATGGCGGCCAGCCAGCGGCCGTCGGGCAGTTTGATGCCGTCGAAGAAGTCGCCGCCGATCTGAATGGCCGGCTCGCTTTTCGCGAACATATCGATCTCGGAAGGCATGTTCGAGAATTTTCTCGGCAGCAGGGCCATCTGCACGTCGCGAGCGTTGTCGAGCTGCTGCTGGAGCAGGTCGTGTTCGTGTTTCGCGTTCGTCAGGTCGATGTTCGTCAGCGCCGCCACGACCAGGTGGGCGATCGATTCGAGCATCTGCTGGTCCTGCTGGTTGAAGGTCAGCCCGTTCGTCTTGTTGTTGACGTTGATGACGCCGAGAACTTTCAGACTGCCGTCGGACCCAGTCGTGATCAGGGGTACCGACAGAAGCGACCGGTTGAAATAATGCTCGAGAGAACGCTTCTTGAACTTCGATTCTGATTCCTCGATGTTGTCGATGCGAAGCGTCTCTCCAGTCTCGGCGACGTAGCCGGAAATGCCCTCGCCGATGGGGATCTGCATCGATCGGACGACATCGGCCCGGATGCCGTAGCTTTTCTTGATAGAGAGCGTCCGGCTGTCGCCGTCGACGGTGAGAAACGAGATGCGTTCGACCTTGAGGAGTCGCTTGATGATGTCGACCATCTCCTCGAGCAGCTTGTCCTGGTTGTCGAGCCGCGCGATCAGTCCCTCGAGCGCCTTGATCGTCTCGAGCTTTTCCTGGTAGTTATAGGCCACCCGGAGAGCCGCGCTGAACCCGTTGAGAAGGAAGTTCAGCAGCTCGAGAATGTCGGCGTTCATCATTCTATTGTCATCGGTATTGTATATGACGACGCCGCCCAGAGACCGCTGATGGAACACATCGTCTCCCGCGGCGGCGACCTGGGGCGTCGGGCTCAGGGGAAAGACGAACCTGATCGTCTGATCCTCGTCTTCGGGACGAACGCGGAACGCCGAACCGTCAGCGATGTAGTTGCGGATGATGCCGGCTTCCGACACCGCTTTTTCGAGATCGAACCCTGCCGGGGGAATGCCGAACCGGCGCTTGATCTCGAGTTCGCTGGTCTGGGTCGAAAAGATCACGACGGCGCCGTGCTTCTGCCCGAACAGCATTTCGAGGTTGTCGCAGAGCTGGTCGAAAATGCCGTCGAGATGGACGTTGCCCGTGATGACGTTGAAGGTCATGTTGATCTGCTTCAGCAGCTGCGCCCGGCCGGCTTCCTTGCGAAGCTGATAAAGG
>JAKJFL010000456.1:0-3466 GCA_022704935.1 Candidatus Rifleibacteriota bacterium | reverse complement strand
AACGGCCTGACCGACAACACGATGGATTTCCGCGAGAACGAGTTCATCACGAAGGCGGTCTGGAGCCTGCCCAGCAAGATCGAACTGACGTGGCGGAACGAGCTGCTCAAGCGCGTGTATGAGGCCGCGACCTACCCCGACTTCAAATTCATCGCCACCGTGCTCAGCGCGGCCTATGCGAAGCCGAAAAAGTATGATTGGCTCGTCGAGGCCGGATACAGGAAGTTCTCGCACGAACGTGCCACCGTCGCCGGCTGGAACGACGCGGCCCACCCGCTGCTGCTCGCGAAGGTCAACTTCGTCCTCCGCGATGACCTGAAGCTTCAGCTGTCCGCCTCGACCGAGAAGACCTTCTACCGGTCGTTCGACACTCTTGCCCAGGAACTGCTCTGGGACTTCACCAAACCTGTCACGATCACGGACTTCTTCGGCAGTCTCGTCTACGATTTCTGATCGGGTGATCGCGAATCTCCGCAGAAAGCCCCTTCCGGAAACGGAAGGAGTTTTTGCAAGGTCGCATCGGGAGGAACACCATGGTTGAATTCGACGATGTCGTCTCTTCGCCTCCGCCGCCTCCGCCCTCGCGAGGGCAGAAGACAGGCCGCATGCCCTCGGTCGTGGCCGGCTCCTGGGGGGCCGGCGTCAGCGGCCGGGTCATGCCTCCGCCACCGCCTCCTCCTTCCGGAGGGGCATTCGCCGGAAACGGCAGGGCGGGCTCAACGATCACCAGCGCGGATCTGCTTGCGAGCGGTCTGCAAACCGCAGGCCCGGGGCGGCTGAAAGTGGATCTGACCACTCCCCTCGAAAAGCTGTTTCTTACAGTATTTCTCCTCGCCTGTGTCCTGACGGGGCTTCTCCTGATGACCGTCCTCCTCGAGGACAAATCGGCGCTGCCGATGTTTTTCAGCTCGCTGATTCCGCTTGGAATCTGCTTTTGGCTCTACTGGTGGACGGACAACTATTACGTCGTCGATCTGCGGAACAGGATGTTTCTGTTCCACTTCCATTTCGGACCGATCGATTTCGACTGGTCGGTCGCGCCTTTCGGCAAGATCGCTGCCTGCACGACGACGAGTGTTCACAAAACTTCAAAGCAGGGAAAGCACGGTCCCACGCGGCATTGGTGGGAATATGCGACGGTCGTGGTGCTGGATTCGGGAAAAATCATTCCGGTTTCGGATTTTTCCCGGGAAAATCTTTATGCCGCCAATCTGCTGGCCGAAAAGCTCGCGCGGGTGTTCCAGGCGAAACACGTGTCTGGCCGGTCGCAATGTATTCCCGTCGTCAAGCGGGATTCGAGAGGGAACCTCGTCGTAACCCAGGAACAGCCCAGTCAGTTATGGTTGCTCATGGTGGTTCTCGTCGTTTTCGGACTGTTTCTCATAGGAAATCTGGTCGACAAGTTCAGATAAACGGAATCAGGCGCAAAACGGGCCCGCGCCGCGCGAACCTTTTTCGGTTCGGCGGCGCGGGCTTCGTATGTCAGGGCCGGGTCGGGCCGTCAGTGAATGCAGTCGGATTTCGGGCCGTTGGGAAAGGACACTTCGGTCAGGATCTCCTGGATGATCTGGAGCGCGCCCGGAGTCACTTTTTTCTGTGTGGCCGTTTCGAAATTCGTCACGAACAGGTCGAGATTCGTCAGAATGTAGTAGGCCTCGTCTTTGGTCAGTTTCACCGTTCCTGCCTCCTTAGCCAATCATCGGGGTTTTCTGCCCTCTACGTTGTATATCGGCTTCCTTCTCCGAAAAATTGAGAGGAAAGATCGAATTGTGGTAAAATGCCAGCCATGAACAGCTCCGAGACCCGTTTTTTCATCGGTTCCGTCGAACAGGCCGCCGCCGGCGGTTACGATCCGTTGTCGCCGGCCATATCGATCAGCCGCAACGGCACCTTGGCCAAGTGGCGTGGCAAGATCCATTTCATGGATCTTCGCGTGAACGACCCGGGGCTGAAAAAGTATCGGACGATCTTCGTGAACGTGCTTCAGAAAGCCCTCAGCCTCGGCATCGAGGTGTTTCTGACGCTTCCCGAGGTCATTCCGACGGTCCACGAGCCGCCGCCCGAGCCGCCCGTCGAGCGTGCGCCGCGTGGAAAACAACCGCCGCCGCCGAAAAAGCCGGCGTCCCCGCTTCCCGTGGTGACGTTCAAAGACTGTTTGCTGGCCGTTCCGCGAACTGTTTCCGAGCCCGACCGGTATCACGCGCTGACGGTCGAGGAGTGTTTGCCGATCCTCGAACTCGCACGGGAGTTCGGGGTGAAGAACGTGATCGTGCCGACATCGCGGCCGGGACTGTTCCTCGATCCCGCGGCCGGCGAGGAATTCAAGGCGAAGCTGAAAATTCTTGCCGCCACGGCGAAGCAGTTCGGCATCACCCTGCATGTGCGCACCGGCGGCCTCTCGTTCGACCTGTTCCGGCGCATCGGCCGCGAACTAGGCTGCATGCTCGCTCTCGACGCGGGCTGGACGCACCTCGAACGGAACGATCTGGTCGCCGTCTACGAGGAATTCAGAGAGAAGATCGGCATCATCCTTCTGCACCAGGTGCAGCCGGGAATCGACAAGTGGGGCGCCTGGAAAGACGCCATGGAGCTGGCCTGGCGGGAGTATCAGAAGCGGTCTGCCGAGTGGCGGGGATATCCATCGAAGGGCGACGCCCAGGAGCGCCAGACGCTCGAGGGGCTCGCCTACGACGCATACCGGGCCTATCAGAAGACGATCGGCAACGAACTCGCCTACCAGGGGATTTTCCAGTCCGGTGACATCAACTACGTTCCCTTCTTGAAGACCCTCCGCAAAGACCTCGAAACCGGCCGGGAGCTGTATCTGCTCCTCGAAACGGTTCCGAACATGAAGAACGTCGAGTTTCTCGCCAGGTATCTGCTCTCGGATTCAATGGCGAAGCCCTTCTGAATGGGTGGCGCGCGGAAGATGCCGATGGGAAAACGTCTTGCGCTGGCGGTGGCGTTCGCCTGCCTCTGGACGTCCGGTTTCGCCGCCCCTCGTGCCGTCCCCCCGGGAAATCTTCCTCCGAAGCCGATCACGGCCCCATACGAGACGGCAGCTCTCCTGACGCGTGGCGAGGAACTGTTTCAGAACAACAACTTCCGCGAGGCCGTCATCTTCTACTATGAAGCGCTGAACATGCTCTCTGACGCGGCGATGAAGGCGAAACTCCATTTCCGGATCGGCGAGTGCCTCGAAGGGGTCAGGCGGTTCGAGTTCGCGACGTATCACTACAAGCTCGCGATCAACAGCGGCCGGCTCACCGAGGTGCTCGTCAGCCGCGCGGCGATGAAGCTCAAGCATCTTCCGAAGATGGCCCAGCACGAAGAGGCGCTGAGGCTGTTCAACAAGGCCATGGCGGCATACCGCCAGCGCGATGTGCGGGGGTGTATCGACGATTACCTGAAGAGCCTCCAGCTCGAGCCGGCCCTCATGGCGCAGGACAATTCGAATCTGCTCGAT
>JAKJFL010000455.1:0-3468 GCA_022704935.1 Candidatus Rifleibacteriota bacterium | reverse complement strand
CCAGGAGAGCAACGCTACGACCCGACGCCTGGCGATCATGAACCTCGCGATTCGGGGGATCGACGCCGACTTCGGCCCCGAGCACGCCGACACGTTCCGGCGCGATCTGCACAAGGATCTGCGGGCAAACTACGTGCTCGCGAATCCGCCGTTCAACGACTCCGATTGGCACCGGGTCGACGAGGACGTGCGCTGGAAGTTCGGAACGCCGCCCAAAGGCAACGCGAACTTCGCCTGGGTCCAGCATTTCATCCATCACCTCGCCCCCGACGGGATGGCCGGCTTCGTTCTCGCGAACGGCAGCATGTCTTCGAATCAGTCAGGTGAGGGTGATATACGCAAGGCTATCATCGAAGCCGATCTCGTCGACTGCATGGTCGCGCTGCCCGGCCAGCTCTTCTACAGCACGCAGATTCCCGTCTGCCTCTGGTTCCTGACGAGGAACAAGGGCAACGGCCGCTTCCGCAAACGCACCCGTGAAACTCTGTTCATCGACGCCCGCAAGCTGGGCACCCTCGTCGACCGCGTCCACCGCGAACTGACCGAGGACGATATCAGGAAGATCGTAGGCACCTATCACGCCTGGCGTGGTGAAAAGGATGCTGGGAAATACGAGGATGTCGCCGGCTTCTGCAAATCCACCACGACGGACGAGATCTCGGGCCACGGCCACGTGCTCACCCCCGGTCGGTACGTCGGTGCCGAGGAGGTCGAATCCGACGGCGAACCCTTCGAGGCCAAGATGACCCGTCTCGTCGCCGACCTCCAGAGCCAGTTCGAAGAATCCACCAAGCTGGAACAGGCCATCAAGGCTAATCTCAAGAGGCTCGGCTATGGCGAATAACCTCATCAACGGTGAAATTCCAGATCATTGGGAATTTACTACGCTTGGTGATGTGTGTCGCCGTGGCGGTGGCAATATTCAGACAGGCCCGTTTGGTAGCCAACTTCACGCCTCTGATTACGTTCCTGATGGTATACCGTCAATTATGCCAACCAACATTGGTGAGAACCGAATAGTTGAAGAAGGGATTGTTCGCATTACTGAAGCCGATGCAAATCGGTTGAGCCAACATCGACTGAGAGCAGGCGATATCGTATACAGCCGCCGTGGAGATGTTGAGAAACGCGCACTCATCAGAAAGCGCGAGGAAGGTTGGCTTTGTGGCACAGGGTGTCTAAAGGTTCGTCTCGGCTCAGGAGTTGTTGATCCGTTATTTGCATCCCTCTATCTTGGGCATCCCGCTGTCAGAGAATGGATTGTCCGTCATGCAATAGGCGCGACCATGCCAAATCTCAATACATCCATTATGAGTGCTGTTCCGTTCGCCCTTCCTCCCATTTTTGAGCAAAAAGCGATTGCTCACATCCTCGGAACTATAGATGACAAGATCGAACTGAACCGGCGGATGAATGAGACGCTGGAGGGGATGGCGAGAGCCCTGTTCCGGAGCTGGTTCGTGGATTTCGACCCCGTCCGCGCCAAACTCGACGGCAGACCACCTGCCGGAATGGACGCCGATACCGCCGCCTTCTTCCCCAACTCCCTCCAAGGCTCACCCCTCGGCCAAGTGCCGAAAGGTTGGAAAGTGGAGCGATTCGACGCGCACATAACCGCCGAGCGTGGCCTGAGCTACAAAGGGGAGGGTTTGCGAGACGACAGCACCGGCCTGCCGATGCACAACCTCAACTCGATTTACGAGGGTGGCGGCTACAAGCACGAGGGCATCAAGTATTACGAAGGCGAGTATCGAGATAAGCATCTCCTTGAACCGGGCGACATGATCGTGACGAATACCGAGCAGGGCTTCGACCACCTGCTCATTGGCCACGCTGCCATCGTGCCGAGATGCTTCGGGCCAAAAGGGCTGTTCAGCCACCACATTTACCGGGTGCGATTCAAACCGACCTCGCCCTTCAATCCGCATTACCTTGTTGAGTTGTTCAACAACCGTCGCTGGCACTACTGGATTAGCGGTTTTTCCAACGGTACCACGATCAACATGCTGCCGGCTGATGCGCTTGAAATGCCACTCCTCGTCGTGCCGCCAGTAGAGTTGGTCAAAAAGTTCACCGCAATCGCCCAAGCTGCCCGTGACCAAATCGAAGACAACATACAGCAATCCCGCACCCTCGCTGCCCTGCGCGATACCTTGTTACCGAAGCTGCTTAGCGGGGAGTTGAGCGTTGCTGATGCCCGCTCTATCGCTGAGGACGTTGCCTCATGAGAAAGCCATATTCGATCAAGATCTTCCTGCCTGGCGGTGATCCGGACGGAATCAGGACCATCGAGAAGTCGAACTGGAGCGGTGCTGGCATCGTCATTCCTCGCGCACTCATGGGTGACGCGAAACAACGCAGGGAACTATCACGAACAGGCGTGTATATCCTGATGGGGCCGCCGGAGGACTCGGGTTTGCCCCGGCTCTATGTCGGTGAGGGTGATCCCATAAAGCCACGGCTCGAACAACATGCCGTGAAGAAGGACTTCTGGACCGGCTGTATCGCGTTCACAAGCAAAGACGAAAACCTGAACAAGGCGCATGTGCAGTATCTCGAAGCACGCCTGCTCGATCTCGCCATGCGAGCGAAGCGCTGCCTGCTCGAAAACGGTAATGTTCCAGCACTGCCGTCCCTGTCAGAATCTGATGCCGCCGACGCTGAAGGATTCCTCGGAGAGATCCTTCTCTGCTGCCCGCTGCTGGGGCTGAACGTTTTCTCGGCACCATCTACATCTCCGAAGGGCGGAAAGCTTCTTCACTTGAAGGGAAAAGGTGTGGAAGCGCAGGGGCAGGAATCATCTGAAGGTTTTACCGTTAAAACCGGCAGCGGTGCATCTGCAAGCGAGGTGCCATCCTGCCATCAATACCTTCGGGAACTTCGATCAGCACTCATTGCCAACGGTGTTCTCAAGAAGGCGGCTGATGAGTACGTGTTTTCCCAGGACTACGTTTTCAATTCCCCGTCCACTGCGGCAGGGGTCGTCCTGGGCCGTTCAGCCAATGGTCGCCTCGAATGGAAATCGAAAGACGGGAAAAGCCTGAAGGAAATCCAAGAGTCGCAGGTTCAGGAATGACGTTCAATGAATCCACCGTCGAAGAAGCCGCTCTATCCTGGTTCGCAGAGCTGGGATACGCCATAGCGCATGGCCCAGACATTGCTCCCGGTGAACCGCAGGCAGAGCGGGATTCTTTGAGCGATGTCGTTCTGGTGCGGAGATTGCAGGACGCGGTTCAGCGGCTGAATCCGAAGATCCCTGAAGATGCGCGGGAAGAAGCGGTTCGCAAACTGCTCCGTCAGGAAACGCCGTCGCTCGTCGCGAACAACCGGCGGTTCCATGCGATGCTGCGGGATGGCGTCGAGATCGAATACAGGCGCTCCGACGGGAGCATCGCGGGGGACCGGGTGCGGCTCGTCGATTACGTGTATCCGGAGAAAAACGACTGGCTGGCGGTGAACCAGTTCACG
>JAKJFL010000454.1:0-3468 GCA_022704935.1 Candidatus Rifleibacteriota bacterium | reverse complement strand
CATCGACTGCGCCCAAGGCTCGCCCGCAACCCACTCCTGAACGAGTTTTCCGCGGGAATCGCCGGAATCGAGCGTCACGCGGTATCCCTGCTCCGTTTTCGTCCAGTTCTGGGCCGTGGCATCGACGAACGTGATGCCGTCGACGTCGGTCGCCGCCTCACCCGCGACGGCCGCATCGCGCTCACGGGCATCATCGTCGGAAGCCGCGGCGAGCGGGAACAACGGCAGATCATAGGGAATCACCGACTCGCCGCTGAAGAGCGGGGAAATGCGGCTGCCATCGAAGCTGCGCTCCTGCGCCTGGGGCTTCCCGGCAACGGAGGCCACGTCGACGACACGCACCGCGCGAAGATCCTGCTTCGAGAGACAGAGGATGGCCTGCGTCCCGGCCGAATGTTTCGCGGCAGACGAGACATGAACGACGTAGCACGGAACGCCGTCGATCTCTTTCTCGTTCTTCACCTCGAACAGCCAGCGGACCGGGGTCGTCCAGGCCATTCCCTGCGGGTTCTGGCAAAGACGGCTTGTCTCGATCGTCCAGGAGGCGCCGATCTGCCACATCGGCATGAAGCCGTCATCCGCACAAGCGGACAGGATGCCTGCAAGAAGAAATACCGCCGTCAGAAGCGGCCGTTTGATCGATTCCATCATCATCCTCATATTCCTCCACAAAAACGCTACGGAGAGCGAAGCAATTTTCATTCCAGCTATGATTCCCTGAAAAATTCAGCCTGCGATGCAAGACAACGGAGATGGTGACCAACGGACCGGTCATTTTTTCAGCACGGAAGGATCAATTTTCGTTCACGTATCTTGAATCATATCGGATGCTTTGGCATACTCGTGAGGCGTGCACATTTTCACCCTGCCGCGCCACAATACACGCTCCGGAGCCAACTGTGCATCAACTCTCGTCGTCACACCATTTCACGCTCTGCCATTTTCTTTCGGTTTCCCTTTTCACCCTCGCGTTTCTTGTCCTTCCGTTCGGGGGTTCGTCCCTTCGGGCCGCTGACACGGAATACTGGAACGAGTTCATCTTCGCGTTCGATCTTCACGCGGACGCATCGATGGAAGTCGGCCTCGAACAGCAGTTCATCGACCAGGGGTCGACGTTCTCCCTTTGCAACATATCGCTCGTCCCAAGCTTCAGGCTGACGAAAACGACTTCGGCAGGGTTCGGTTACAGGCACGAGCGCGAAAAGGAGGACGGCGTCTGGACCACGGAAGACCGGTACTGGCTGCATTATTCCGTCAAACGCCGCCTCGGGGAATGGACCCTCAAGGTCAAACCGCAGCTCGAGTATCGCAATCTCGCAGAACGCGACGTGTGGCTCGCTCGTCCCAAGCTGTATCTCCAGCACCCCGTGAAAATCGGCAGCACGAGCATGACTGCCACCCTTGCAGGTGATCCCTACTATCATTTCGATACCGGAACAATTTGCCAAAAGCGGATTTCAACGGCGTTGACCTTCGATCTGGACAGAAAAACCGAGTGTTCGGTCTTCTACCTTCGAAAACTGAAACGCTCGGGCGACGACTGGAAGAAGACCCACGTGATCGGCACCGAGATCGCGTTTTCCTTCTGATCCCGGTCTGGAACGATCCTCGCGTGCGTGTGACATGAGCGGGTTTCAAACCCGCCGCTACGGATATTTGCGCGCATATCATCGAAACTCGCCAACTTGGCGGAAATCGCGTAGTATGTCATGAGTATCACCCTGGGACACGGAGGCATGGAAGGAATGTATAGAAATCGTTATATATCTGTTCTCGTCGCTCTGTTTCTCGTCTTCGCCGTTTTTGGCGCCGACGCGCGCGACTGGCAGCGCGATCCGGCCAGCATCGTGGTTCCGTATGCTCCGCGCGTCGTCGCGGTCGGCGACATCCACGGCGCGTTCAAACAGTTCGCGGACACTCTAGAGACGGCCGGCATGGCGAAGCGCGTCACCCAGACCGGGTTCGAGCTGACCTGGACTGGCGGCACGGCAGTGCTCGTCTTCACGGGCGATCTGACCGACCGTGGTGAGAACACGAAGCAGGTGTACGATGCGGTGATGAGCCTCGAGCGCCAGGCCGACGCGGCCGGCGGCCATGTGTTTGCGATGTTCGGAAATCACGAGGCGCTGCTGCTCAACGGCACTGTCGAAAAGTGGGCTAAAACCCTGACGTCGCACAAACAGAAGTGGTATCAAAACACGCTCGATTCGTTCACGAAAGCCGGCCTCGACTTTCATCAGGCGATCTCGCCGGAAGGCGCCTACGGATCCTGGATCCGCCGCCGGCCGCTGTTCGCGGTCATCAACGGCTACATGTTCATCCACGGCGGTCTTCAGGCCGAACCGCAGGGCCTCACTGCGATCGCAACCCGCTTCCGCATCGACATGGAGAAGGACGATTTCAGCGCCGGCATTTTCATGGACGAGAAGGGGCCCCTTTGGAATCGAGACTGGTGGAACGACGCGGCCCTGATCGAGCGCAGCCTCCAGATCATGGGGATCCGGGGCGTGATCTTCGGTCACACCGTCGGTGCCATGGGCACCGAAGGCGTCATCAACGTGAAGGGAACCGAATTAATAGGCATCGATATAGGAATGTGTCCTGCCTACGGCAAGAGCCAGGGCGGCGCCCTGATGATGACAGCAACGTCCGACGGCGGTTTCACGGCCACAGCCGTCTATCCCGACCGCCCCGCCGTGAGCCTGTTCTCGATCGCCGGAACTGGCCGCCACGCACCCCGGTCCCTGCGACACCCTGTTCGCGCCCCGGCAAACGAACAACTTCAGCGTACCGGCACCGACAACTGATTCCTTTTTCGTTCATTCCAGAAAGCCCCGCCCAAGGCGGGGCTTTTTCCTATCTTGCAGGCTCGAACGGTTGCAGGTATGGTATCTGCGAAAGGTCCCATTTTTCCGCAGGAGAATCCATGCGCCACGTCCATCTGCGCGCTTCGCACGCTCCCCTCGACCTTCCGGGTGCTGCCGTCGAGGTCAGAACCGGCCGAGCGGTGAATGCCATCAATGCCTGCAACAAGCGCCACACCCCCGCCCGCGTGACCAGGGACGAGATCGCTCAGGCCATCGCCTGGCGAAACGCTCCTGAGACCACGACCTACGGCATCCACATCGAAATCGAATGAGCAGCCCATCGACGCCGAAACCAGTCGGAAGCGAGACAAGTATCTCCTTGCACCGATTCGAACTCCTTCTCGGCCGAAAGCGACTGATCTCCTGGATCGCGGCAGCAGCGGCGGTTCTGCTCGTCATTGCGGGAGTTCCCGGAATTGGGGCCGGAGTGGATCGGGCGGCGCTGGATCTGATCACACGGCTCGCCACGCCCTGGCGGACACCGCATCCCGATCTGGTCATCGTCGGGATCGACACCGAGACGCTGGCTGCCGTGACCGACCGATGGCCGTGGCCCCGGGATCGGTATGCGCGGCTCCTCGCGTCCATCGGAGCGGCGGGG
>JAKJFL010000453.1:0-3471 GCA_022704935.1 Candidatus Rifleibacteriota bacterium | reverse complement strand
CTATCCCCGCAGATGCGGGGGAACCCGATTTGTTTAAGACTTCTTCCCATCCCAGCAGGGTCTATCCCCGCAGATGCGGGGGAACCCGAAGGTTCCCCCGATACCTTTGCAAACTAAGGGGTCTATCCCCGCAGATGCGGGGGAACCTTTCTAAGACCGCTTCTTTCACCGTAGGAACGGGGTCTATCCCCGCAGATGCGGGGGAACCTCTGTGGCAAAGAAACCACAAGCAAACCACCATTCATTTTGCCCAATCATTATTTGTTTGTCAAAGAGCAAAAAAGGGCAAAGATAATCTTCACCCTTGCTTCATGCATAATCCGGTCAAGTCGGCCAGTCCATCCGGCCATGTCGGCCACTGAGTGACGTGCCCCGAATCCCATCACGCATTTTCGGTGACGGTGGCCGACATGGTGTTGTTTTTCGTCGTTTTTCGCATCGAGTCTCCCTTCATCATGATTTTATGAGAGGTGTGAACCAAACGATCCAGGATGGCGTCGGCCATGGTTGGTTCACCGATGGCTTCGTGCCAGTTTGCAAAAGGGATCTGGCTGACGATGATCGTCGCTCGCCGGTCATACCGATCATCCAGAAGCTCGAGCAGATCCTGTCGGCTCTGATCTGTCATGGCACACATTCCAAGGTCATCGAGAATCAGCAGGTCAAAGCGGCTCAGGCTTGCCAGGAACCGTCCCCAGCGGTTTTCCAGTCGAGCGAGATAGAACTCGTCCCATAGCCTGGGAAGGCGCCAGTATCGAACCGTGAAACCATTCCGGCAGGCTGAATGTCCGAGAGCGCAAGCCAGATAGCTTTTTCCTGCCCCCGTCGGGCCGGTGACGAGGACGTTCTGATACCGTCGTATCCACTCTCCGTCTGCCAATGCCATGACAGCGCTTCGATCGATCCCTCTGGCTGATCGCCAGTTCATATCCTCCAGCGTCGCGCTCTGGCGTAACTGGGCGGTTTTCAGGCGGGTGGCCAGACGGCGATTGGCTTGCTCCGTCACTTCGGCATCCACCAGCAATCCCAAGCGCTCGTCGAAGGAAAGAGAAGCGAAGCCTGGATCCGCCGCCTGAAGTTCCCAGCCTCGTGCCATTCCGATGAGTTTCAGGTTCAGCAGCTTGTCATGCGTCGCATGGTTCAGCATGGCTGGCCCTCCCCGGAGAAGAAGCTCGAGCCGCGAATGTTCTCATGCCGAATGCTCGTGGCCCTCCCTGAATCAGGCGTGGAATGACGCCCACTACGCCGTCGCAGCATCGTTTTCAGAAACTTGAACGAGACATGGTTGAACTGGAGAGCCAGCAAGCATGTTTCTTCCACGGCGCCTGAGCCATACTGGCGAATCAGAGATCTGACGCCTTCGGCCTGTCGTAGAAGAATCTCCGAGTGCTCGCTGCGCGACAGGATCTTCTTCACGACCTGCGCCACCCCGACTCCTTGCTCTTCGGCCCACTGGATCATCGTTTCGTGGCTGCGTTCCGACCATGCGCGATGATTCGGCGGCATATGGCAATCCAACCGGGATGTCTTTCCTGTCTCGACCGATCTGGGATGACTGGCTATACGGTTTCCATGGAAGAACACTTCGATGGTGCCTGTCGTGGTGCGGATATCCACCTGTTTCCCGATCAGCGAATAGTGAACGCTATATCTACTTCCGTTCGCCTCGATCATGTAATCCATGCCGACGGTCTGCCGATGCCAGCCGGCAAACTCGTAGCGCTCGACCGGCAGCGGCTTCAGTGCCGGCCTGTCGAGGCGCTCGAAAAGATCTCTTCGGCTTCCGGGAAATTTCTTCAGGGGGCGGTTATTCAGGCTGTCGAGCAGTTCCCGGATTGCCTGGTTCACTTCTTCGAGACAGAGGAACACCCGCTTCCGTAAACGTGCAAGAATCCAGCGCTGAACGATCTGGACCCCAATTTCCACTTTTGCCTTATCCCGAGGATGCTTGATCCGTGCAGGAACGACGGCGATCTGGTAATGCCCGGCCAGCTCCGCGTAACTCCGGTTCCTATCGGGATCATACCGGCATGGGCTGGTGACGCCGGATTTCAGATTATCGGGTACGACGATTTCTGAGACACCTCGAAAGAACTCGAACATTCGGACATGGCTTCCCAACCAGTCCGGAAGGCTCTGGCTCCAGGTCGCCTCCGCAAAGGTGTAGTTACTTGCCCCCAGGACACCGACGAACACCTGCGCTTCCCGGATCTCGCCCTCGCCACTGATCATGACAGGAATTGTCCGACCCGCGTAATCGACGAACACCTTTTCGCCTGCGCGATGATCCTGTCGCATGAAGGCTTTCAAGGTGTTCGTATACCTCCGGAACCCCTCGCAGAACTGCGTGCGACCGAGGCCATGGGGTGTTTGCTCTCGATATTCTTCCCAGAGTCCCTGAAGAGTCAGGTCCTTGTCATTTCGGTATTCGAGATAGAGGCGGGGCCAGTCCGGTGCGGGTATGGGAGGGCGCACTCCCGGAACTGGAGGATACAACTGCTGTTCGAGGAGCGTTTCATCAAGTGCCAGGGCGGCATCGATCGTCAGGCCGCTTGTTCTGAATCGCCTGAGGCATTCGCCGACGGAGCTGCGAGCAACTTTGCACGAGGCTGCAACCTGTCGCTGGGAAAGCCCATGGATAATTATAAATCGTAGAATATCTTTTACCTTCCTCATCGAAAGCCTTTCTGCTGCCATCGTTTCTTCGTCTCCTTTCGTGGGGACGAGGATGATAGCAGCTGAACCAGATCGATGGGGTGCGGGGCACGAAAGCCAGCCAGAAGAGGATTTTTTGAGAAGGAAAGGGATGGGGCCGGGAAGAACATTCATATTATCTCGTAATATCCGCATCGCGACTGATTATCCGGCATGTCGGCCACCCTGTCCGGGAACTCGGCCAGTGAATCCGGCCTACACCGGACAACTGGCCGACTTCGATCCGGATAGGGTGGCCGACTTCCGCCGGACAAAGTGGCCGACATCAACCGGATGAGCTGGCCGACATATACCGGATAACACACGTGCGGGGCGCGACGGCCCGAGCCAGTGCCGTCCACCGTGAGCAGTTTGGTTTCAATCCACGCGCCCGTGCGGGGCGCGACGTGGGAATGTCGCGCGGCAATCCTTGCCGTGATGGTTTCAATCCACGCGCCCGTGCGGGGCGCGACTCGCTGAAAAGCAAGGAAAAATTTTCAGCCAAAAGGTTTCAATCCACGCGCCCGTGCGGGGCGCGACCTACACCCGATATCGAAAACCCGATGTTAATTGGTTTCAATCCACGCGCCCGTGCGGGGCGCGACGGCCCCGGCCGCCATTCAACCCGCGTTTGCCAGTGTTTCAATCCACGCGCCCGTGCGGGGCGCGACATCTTGTAAGTAACCGCTGAGATGAAAGGGAGAGTTTCAATCCACGCGCCCGTGCGGGGCGCGACGTCAGCATCGCCGCCATCGTGCGCCATCTCGGCGAGTTTCA
>JAKJFL010000452.1:0-3472 GCA_022704935.1 Candidatus Rifleibacteriota bacterium | reverse complement strand
GAGACCGAGCCGCGCACCGTGACGTCCTGCTCGGGAAACTCGGTGCGGGCGATCTCCGAAGCGGAATACACCGATGCCCCGCTCTCGTTCACCATCACGACCGGGATCTGCTTCAGAAACGGCAGCCCGCGCAGGAACGCCTCGGTTTCGCGGCTTCCGGTACCGTTCCCGACGGCGATCGCCTCGATCGAGAAGCGAGTGCACAGGTCACGGAGCGTGGCGGCCGCTTCCTCGCGCTGCCGGTCACTTCCAGTGACGTAAATCACGGTGTGATGCCGCAGGGCCGCCTGCCGGTCGAGGCAAACCAGCTTGCAGCCGGTCCGCAGCCCGGGGTCGAGGGCGAGCACGTTCTTCTGGCCGAGCGGTGCGGCCATCAGCAGTTCGCGCAGATTCGATGCGAAGACGGCGATCGCGTCGTCGTCGGCGCGCGCCTTCAACTCGGCGCGAAGCTCGGTTTCAAGCGAGGGGGCGAGCAGCCGCTCGTAGCCGTCTTCGAGGGCGAGACGCACCTGTTCCGACGCTTTGCCGCTGTTTTTCAGGAAGCGGCGGCCGAGAATGCCGAGTGCCTTATCGGCCGGCGGTTTGACGGAAACCTTGAGAACGCCTTCGTTTTCGCCCCGGAAGATGGCGAGCAGACGGTGCCCGGCGGCCTTTGTCGCGGGCTCGCGCCAGTCGAACCAGTCGCGGAACTTGGCGCCCTCCTCTTCCTTGCCTTTCACGACGGAGGTCTCGATCAGCGCGAAGGCCGCGAAGTAGGCGCGCACGGCCTGGCGGGCTTCCGCGTGCTCGCTGACGAACTCGGCGATGATGTCACGGGCCCCTTCCAGGGCTTCTTCCGCGCCGGACACGCCCTTTTCCTCGCTGATATAGGCTTCGGCGGTGCGGATCGGTCGAGAGAAGGTTCCTGAAGAAGCAGGTGGTTGGCCAGCGGCTCGAGGCCACGTTCGCGGGCCATCTGGGCCCGGGTGCGCCGCTTCGGCCGGTACGGCAGATACAGGTCCTCGAGCCCGGCCAACGTTGAGGCGCCGCGCACGGCCGACTCGAGCTCCGGCGTGAGCAGCTGGCGCTCGGTCAGCGAGCCGAGAATCGAGTCGCGCCGCTTGTCCAGCTCGGCGAGCTGTTCCAGCCGGTCGCGGATCGTCTGAAGAGCGACTTCGTCGAGGCTTCCCGTTTTCTCCTTGCGATACCGCGCGATGAACGGCACGGTCGCGCCTTCACCGAACAGCGCGGTGGCCGCCTCGACCTGCGTCGGTCGCAGGTTGAGTTCGGTCGAGATGAGACGGCAATGCGAAGAGGCGGGCGTGACGCTCATGGCAACTCCTCCGAAAATCGGCTGTCCATGTGGTAGCCCATTCCCGCCTCCCGGTCAACCCCCGCTCAGGCTGGGAAAACCCGGAAACGACGATCCGCAGATGTCGCAGATACCGCAGATGACTCGGATATGCTCTTGATAGAAATCTGCGTCATCTGTGAAATCTGTGGATCGTTTCCTTTTCGGTTTGCGGCGGAAACGTCAGCCGGCGGCTTTTTCGATGGGGCGGCAGCGGCGCATGAGGCCATCGACGTGCTTGGCGAGGCCGCCGCCGGCCGTTTCGCGGTAGTGGCTCTGCAGGTCCATGCCGGTCTCGCGCATCGTGACGACCACCTGGTCGAACGAGACGCGGTGGCGGCCGTCCGACATCAGCACGTAGCTGGCGCAATCGATGGCGCGCGCCGCAGCCATCGCGTTGCGTTCGATACAGGGAATCTGCACCAGGCCGGCCACCGGGTCGCATGTCAGCCCGAGATGGTGCTCGAGGCCCATTTCGGCCGCATACTCGATCTGGGGGGCTGTACCGCCCCACAGTTTACAGGCGGCCGCGGCCGCCATGGCGCAGGCCGTGCCGATCTCGCCCTGACAGCCGACCTCGGCACTGCTGATCGAGGCGTTCGTCTTCACGATGTTCCCGATCAGCCCCGCGACGGCGAGCCCCCGGACGATCCGGGCGTCCGACAGGTGGTCGAGCCGCTGCAACAGATACAGCACCGCCGGCAGGACCCCGGCCGAACCGCACGTCGGCGCGGTCACGACCTGACCGCCGCCCGCGTTCTCCTCCGACGTCGCCAACGCGTAGGCGAAGACGAGGCTGTTTTTCTGCAGAAGATCGCTCTGCTTGCGGGCCCGGGTGAAATACATACCGGCTTTCCGCGGCAGGCGCAGGCCGCCGGGCAGCACCCCTTCGGCTTCTAGCCCGCGCTTGATCGTCGCTTTCATCGTTTCCCAGACGGTCGCCAGGTGGTCCCAGATCGAGGCCGATTCATGTTCCTTCACGTAATCGGCGAACGAGATGCCGTTCTCGTCGAGATACTCGAGGATTTCGCGCATCGAACTGTGCGGATACACCTGAATCGGCGCGGCCTCGGGCGAATGCTCCTCGCGCAGGAAACCGCCGCCGACGCTGAAAACGCGCCACCGGTCGATCTCGTGACCTTCGCCGTCCCGGGCAATGCACTCCATGCCATTCGGATGGAAGGGCAGGACGGTGTCGGGCTGCCAGAGAATCTCGACCGGCGTTGGGCGAAAGGCGTCGATGATGGCCTGGTCGGTCAGATGCCCTTTCCCGGTTGCCGCGAGGCTTCCGTAAAGAATCACGGTGAAGCCGGCCGCCTCTGGATGGCGTGCCCGGAACTGCTCGACGGCTTTGCGAGGGCCCATCGTGTGGCTGCTGGACGGCCCGTGGCCGATTTTGAAGATATCGCGAATCGATTCCATGAACGAGGTCCTTTACGTGGCGGTGATCTTTGCCGAAAAAATGCGCTCCCGGTTGAACTTCCCGGGAGCGGCATGCGCATGAAACGTATGTCGGCTGTTCGATCCCAAAATATGAGAGATACTGGCACAGTACCAGATATGCCGATAAATTGCATCATCGCGAGGACACCGAGAATCTTTCATCACAAAGATACAAAGACCTTTTCACCGCAGAGGGGGAGAGGCGCAGAGATTGAAACAAGATGAATAAGATATACGAAAATATTTCCCTCGGCGTCTCAGCGTCTCCGCGATGAATCGTTCGAATTTCAACATGCCATGATACAGATGTTTGTGTTCTCTGGGATGAAGCCGTATTCCTCAGTTTTGGGGATGGCTCTGGACCATGCGGTTCCACCGGACGGGGAACAGGTTTGTCGAAATCGGGACAGAGCCGATGACCCGGCCTTGTTGGTCGTTTCGGCCGAACATGCCTTCGACGTGGACCCAGATCCGGCCGGACTGGAAGCCTGACACGGGGTGGTCGCCGTCCTGGAAAAGCGTCCAGGTCAGGCTGGCGAGGGAATCCGTGACCAGCGTCCGGGGCGCTTCGCTGCCGAACGTTCTCTGCACGTTCTTCCCGATGATCTCGTAACGCACCAGACCTGCATTGCCGGCCCCGTCGGCGAACACCGGGAACTCGAGCGACGATGGGGTGCACCGGATGATCTGGCGGAACGA
>JAKJFL010000451.1:0-3475 GCA_022704935.1 Candidatus Rifleibacteriota bacterium | reverse complement strand
TCAGAATCACGCAGACGATGAAGAACATATGACGTGCCATCAGCTTCTTTTCTCCTTCACCTGGATCCCGCGAGGGGAAACGTTTCGCCCGCCTCGAGGATGACACCATGGTCCCCGACGCTGCCCAGGGCGATTCGAGCTGCTTCGCCATGGCCCTCGGGGCATTGGATGGCATCGGCGGCAGTCGCCGCTCCATCCCCGAGATGACCCACCGTCACGTGCGGTCGAAACCGGTCCAGCACCCACGGAAATCCATATTTCATGATATAAATACATTCATCCTTCGTGAAGCGGTCCTGGTCTTCGAGAAACTTGTCCCTGACCGCGCCGCGCCTCAGGGGGTTCAGTGCCGTGACGACGCGCTCATGCAGGCACAGGAGGGAGTCGTCCGCGACGACCTTCCAGAAAACGTACCCGTCTCTGGACGTTTCGATCTCGCGCAGAACGATCGGAAAGGGGGCCGTCTCAGCCGCGACGGTCTTCAGCTCGCGAACGAGAGACGCTCGCTCGGTCTCAGGAAACAATCCCATATACAGGGTGATATGCGGAATCCTGCCCGCGCCGAAATCGACTCCGCCGCCGGCCGAGGAGACAATGCGCCGGTTCAGCGCGCGGGCCTGTTCCAGCATTTCGTCAGGCAGTTCAAGATAGACGTCAAAGTAGGCGAGTCGGGTTTCCATCTGCTTTCGTCAGGCTCGTCAGCCGGCGCCGATCAGCGTCCGTGCAGGAAGTTCGCCTCGACCCAGGCGTGGTACATGTCCATGATATTCAACAGCGGCTGCATGCCGCAATAGAAGACGAAAATGAACGCCACGCACAGATACGGGCCGAAGGGGATCATGTGCGTGAGCGGCTTGTACTGCCGATGATATCGGATCTTCTGGTAGATGATATTGCTGACTCCGCCGATGGTTCCGAGCAGGCTGGCCAGGATGATGATGGCGATAACCGGCTTCCAGCCCATCCAGGCGCCGAACGCAGCGAGCAGTTTCACGTCTCCGCCCCCCATCCCTTCCTTCTTCAGGATCTTCCAGGCAAGCCAGCCGAGGGCCCACAGGAACCCGCCCCCGAGGAGAAAGCCCAGGAGGCTGTCGGTGAGAGTCACGTAGTACTGCGGCGTCTGTTTTCCGAGCGGCGACGTCCAGACCCAGCAGGCGAGGGCGTAGGCCAGCCCCGCCCAGCTGCCGTTGATCGACAGTTTGTCGGGAATGATCAGGAACCTGACGTCGACGACCGTGATGATCATGCACGAAACGCCGAAGACCCAGGAAAGGGCGGCCTTCGTCCCGATCCCCCAGATGCCGACGGAGAGGCCGGCCAACGCCGCCGAGAAGAGCAGGTAGGCCAGATCCTGCTTCTTTCCAGCGTTCACGCAGCCCCGACGCAGGCCGCCGGGGCAGGTGTGGCACTTCGTGTAATCGTCGAGCAGGTCCTCGTGGCCGGGCCACGATCGTATAGCCCATGATATACGAGGTCCGGCCGCCGCGCCGAGAATCACGGCGATCACCACGCTCAGGATGTCGGGAAGAGACACGCCGGATCAGTCCTCGCCCCGGTCGATCCAGCCGTTGCGGGCGAAAATTTTGCCGAGCAGCTTGAACACGAGTTTCGCCGCCAGGAAATCGCCAGCGATCTGTCCGGGAATCGGGCAGAGTTCCATAACGTCGAACCCGACGACGTTTTTCTTCGTCACGACGGCATCGAGCAGCTGAAGGACCGGATACCAGAGCAATCCGCCCGGCTCCGGCGTTCCGACGGCAGGCATGATCGAGGGGTCGAACACATCCAGATCGATCGTTATATAGACATGCTTTTTTAATCTCTCGACAACCCTGGGAATCCATGACTCGGCCGGACCCTGCAGGTCGTGGGCCCAGAAGATGCCGTCGTGACGAGCCTCTCGAACGAATTCCATCTCTCCTGACGAGATGTTCCGGATGCCGACCTGGGTCAACTCGGCGAGTTCGTAGACGCGACGCATGACGGACGCATGGTTGTAGGGCGTGTTCTCGTACGAGTCCCGCAGGTCCGCGTGGGCATCGAGCTGGAGGATGCTGAACTCCTCGCCGTATTTCTTCCGGAGTGCGCGCACCGGGCCGGTCGAGATACTGTGTTCGCCGCCAAGAATGACGGGGAATTTGTGATCGGCGCAGATGGCCGCTACGGCCGCTTCCACGTTCTTGATCGTCGCCTGGGGGCCGGACATGTCGGGCTCGAGCTCGGGCAGGGTGCAGACGCCCGTATTGAGAGGTTCGCAGTCGAGTTCCAGATCGTACAGTTCGACGTTTCGCGAAGCCATGAGCAGGGCGGCCGGGCCTTCGCGAGTTCCCGCGCGGTAGGACGTCGTGCTGTCGTAGGGCACGGGCAGGATAACGGCATGGGCGTTCTCGTAGCGGGTTTCTTCGGCAGGCAGGCCGAGGAAGTTGTAACCGCCGCGGAAATGCAGTTTATCGAGGGACATGCGACCTCCGTGTTGGAAGATGTTCTGGCGCCATAATACCACAGGATACGATGACACACGGAGACAAAGACCGTTTCACCGCAGAGCCACGGAGACAATTTCTCCACGGCGACACGAAAAAACAATCGTTATATATCCCTCGGGGCGGGTTTGAACCAGTCCCTACAATCCGCCCGGGTATGGACGCATCGCGATGTGCCCGGAAAAACTCTGTGTTTCGGTGTCTCCGTGGTACGTTGTCTACCGCGCTATCTGCGGATTGGTTCTCATGGGGAACGCCACATTGAGATATAATGGGAGTCTTATGGATAGGAATATCGAACAGGCACTGAAAGCCCTGAGTGACTGGTTTTCGAATCAACCCGGCGTCGCGATCGCATATTCAGGCGGCATGGACAGCGCCTTCCTGGCCCTCGCGGCAAAACGCGTCATCGGTAAGGCAAGCAGAGCCTACCTGGTGGTCTCCGAGGTAATGTCGCGCCACGAGATCGATTCGGCCCGCTCGGCCGCGTCAGCCTACGGCCTCGACCTCGTCGAGGTCCCTCTCAGTGTCCTTCCCCTCGAAGCCTTCACGGCCCATCCTCCAGACCGGTGTTATCACTGCAAAAAGCATGTTTTCACCACGCTGCTGGGCATCAAACCGGAGGGCTGGGTTCTCGCCGACGGCTCGAACATCGATGACCGCAGCGACCACCGGCCCGGTCGGCGCGCCCTCGCCGAACTGGGCATCTCCAGCCCGCTCGAGCTGGCCGGGTTCGACAAGCGGGCCATCCGTGAGACCCTGATTTCATGGTCTGCATCTGATCTGATCAGGCCGCCCGGCCCCTGTCTTGCAACCCGTATCCCCTTCGGCACCCCCGTCACCCTTGAAAAACTCCGCCAGATCCAGGAAGGGGAGGCACTCCTTCGCGAAGCCGGCTTCACCGACTGCCGACTGCGCCATCTTGGCTCTACCGCCCGAATCGAAGTTCCGGCAGCTGAAGTTGCGAAAGCCCAGGCTCTCCTGCCCACGAT
>JAKJFL010000450.1:0-3483 GCA_022704935.1 Candidatus Rifleibacteriota bacterium | reverse complement strand
AAAAAACCGCTTGAGCGACTCGAGGGGTGAATGATACTCCCGGCAATACTCGCATGTACCGCACGGCCTGCGCCGAAGGGCATGAAGGATCTCGACGGCCCGGGGAAACGCATGGACCACCCACGGCGCGAGCCGCGACATGCCGTCTGCCACGGAAAGCCAGGCCAGCGCCATCGCAAGGGCGATCCACTCCGGCCGGCGATAGCCTCCGGTGTCGAAAAGCTCTTCAAGGGCTTTACTGCAGGCTTTTCCGGAAAAGGTCTCACGCGCCTGGCGGAACGTCTCGTCAAGATCCAGGGGCTTCGCCCCGGTTTCACGGGCGATGGCCGCGGCGCAACCGCGTGTCACGTCATCCTGGCCAAGCAGGCACAGATACAGCGGCAGAAGCGGGTCGACGCGGAACTGCCCGAGCTGTTCCCGAAACAGGGTAAGCGCCGCCTCGGAATCGCGCAGCGGGTCGTTTCGGCTCGATTCGGTCTGCTTGTAGCCTTTCCATAGTTTATGATATGGGTGCCGCGGCCAGGCCAGCGGCGACAGGAGGAGCGTATCGATGACCGGGAGTTTCAGCAGGGCATGCCCCGGAGCATGTCGCTTCAGCCACTCGACATCATGCGCCAGGACATTGTGCCCAAGGACGAACCCCGAATCGCGGCCATATATCTCGAGGCTTTTCAGGACCTCCCGCGGATCGTTCCACGGCCCCGTCTCCCTGAACGCCTGCCGTCCCTCCCGAAACGCCCCCGCCGCCAGCAATGTTCCCGAGACAGGATGCACCTCGAGATCGACCGCCACGATCCCGTCGAACAAGCTCGCCAACTCATTTCTCATCACATCTGCAGCAAATGACCGTATTTACTTCTCGCCGGATGTATCACAGCCCAGCTCTGTAAAATGCATTTGTGTCATTTATTTCTATTGTTATATAGTTAATTCTCGGACATGACTCAATTAAATCGCTTTTTCGAGACCGAGAAGCATCTACTTTGTCGAGTATTGTATAACGATATATCATAAACCGTCGACACCTCTGTTCTTTCTTTGTAACAGAACGATGGTATCCATGAATTCCAACCTAGCTGACCTGTGAAGTGGACCCGGTTTGGTGGACACTTTTTCGCTTATGATTGAGAAGGAGGTGTCCCCCATGCCAAGACTCGCCCCCCATATCCACCGGAATTCCGCCAGCAGCTCGTAGACCTCGTTCTGGCCGGTCGGAGCCCAGAAGACCTTGCCAAGGAGTTCGAGCCGTCGGCGGTGACGATTCGTAAGCGGAACGTGTTGCTCGGCTGATGCGAGAAGCCGGCATCCAGGGGGTTATTCGTCGCAAGGCGTGTCGAACGACGATTCGAGAGCGCGCTCCGCACATGATTCCCGATCTCGTCGATCGGAAGTTTGTCGCAGACGGTCCCAATCGCCTTTGGGTCGCAGACATCACCTACATCCACACCTGGGCAGGTTTTCTCTTCCTGGCAGTCGTTCTCGACGCCTTCTCCAGGAAGATCATCGGCTTCCAGCTCACCTCATGACGCTACGATCATGTTTCAAGCTACGTTTGGACTCTGCTTTTGTTTTTTGATCTTTCCGGTCAGGAAATACGTTTCCATTTCGCCGATGCCTTTCACGCCGATCATGCCTCGGGGCTCGAAGGAATAGGCGTTTTTGAGTTTTTCGTAAAAGGCCTTTGATACCTGGATTTTCCCGGTTTCCCCGAGCGATTCCATTCTGCTTGCTATATTCACGGTATCGCCCCAGAGGTCATACGCAAACTTGCTCTTCCCGATGACCCCGGCAACCACGGGTCCCGTATGAATGCCGATCTTGAGGCAGAGTTTCCATTGATAGGTTTTATTGAATACTTCCATGAATTTTTCCATTTCCAGGGCCATGTTGGCGATGGCAGCGAACCCCGCCGACGACCATGTATCCGTCACCGATGGTTTTGATTTTCTCGAGGCCGAAAGACGTAGCCAGGTCGTCGAATCCCGACACGATGACATTCAGGAGCCTGACCAGTGTCGGCGGGTCGAGATGGTTGGACAGCTTCGTGAAGCCGACGAGATCGGCGAACAGGACGGAGACTTCCTTATGTCCTTCGGCGATACAGTCCGGTCTTGTTTTCAGCTGCTCTGCAATCTCACGAGGAAGAATGTTCAGCAGAAGCCGTTCGTATTTCTCGTTTTCAATTCGCAACTGAAGCTGGGTTCTGGTACGGGCGAACGCCACGCTGAAATCGATCGGCTTCGTGATGTAATCGTTGGCCCCGATCTCAAGCGCATGCACGAGATCTTCCGTGCCTTCCTTGGCTGTCACCATGATCACAGGCAGTTGTACCATGGTCCGGATCCGGCGGATCTTCTCCAATACCTCGATGCCGTCCATTCCAGGCATAAGAATGTCCAGCAAAACGACATCGTATGTCGTGGTTGATATTTTATCCAAGGCCTCGGCCCCGGTTTCGGCGATATCGACCTGAAGTCCCTTCTTCTGGAATCGCCGGGAGAGCATATCCCGATTGTCCGGATTATCATCGACAACCAGCACCCGGTGGCCGGAAAAATCACCCGCGGCGGTTCGGCTGATGGACACGGGGTACACCTGTTGCCCCTGCTGAGCCGTCAGCCCCTCGCCGACAGGATGCACCGTCAGGGCCTCGATCCTCTCGAGAAGCGGCTTGAACTCGACAGGCTTGGCGAAATACTCATCCGCGCCGGATTTCAGGGCCTTCTCCCGATCTTCCGCCATGGCGTGCGCACTCACCACGATGATCGGAATCCGGCTCGTCGCAGGATCGGCGCGCAGGCGCTTCATGGCTTCCCACCCGTCGATGACGGGGATGCCCAGATCCATCAGAATCAGTTGCGGCAGTTCGGACCTGGCTTTCCGGATTCCCTCCTCGCCATCCACGGCGGTGCTCACCTGGAACCCGTGTTTCGTCAGGCGACGGGAGATCATATCCCGGTTCATTTCGTTGTCTTCAACGATCAGGATCGTGCCCACGTCCATCCCCCCCGTGCCGGCTGACTTCTAAACATACTTTTTCACGACGGCGATGAGGCGTTCATTGTTCACCGGCTTGACGAGATACTCCGCGGCGCCCAGGGCGAACCCCAGTTTCTGGTCGTCGACGATCGTGACCATGACGACTGGTATATCAGACAGAATAGAATCAGCCTTCAGTTGCCTCAGAGCGGACCACCCGTCTTTTTCCGGCATGATCACATCGAGCAGAATAGCGCGGGGCTTTTTCCTTCGCGCAATCGCCATGCCTTCGTCAGCCCCCAGGACGGAGACCACTTCGAAGCCCTCCCTCTTCAACTGACGCCCCAGCAGGTCATGCGCGTTGGGATCATTGTCGATGATGAGGAGGTAATCCCGGGCTGGGACAACCGGAACCTCGATCGGAAGGGCTCCAGCCTTCAACCCATCTGAGGGACCAGCTTTTTTCCCGCCGTTCACCCCGGAAACCGGAAGAACGAAGTACAC
>JAKJFL010000016.1:0-15688 GCA_022704935.1 Candidatus Rifleibacteriota bacterium | reverse complement strand
CCGCCGATTCCGCCGGAAGCCGCAGCTGACGGTGTCGGGGGGGCCCCGCTGTCGCCTGCGCCGCCGCTGTGAAGCAGTGCGTCGATTTCTTCTTGTGAGAGTAGATCAGTCACAGTTCGTCCTCCTCGTGGCTGCTCAAGAGCTGGGTGATCGATACGGCCATCTTTTTACCCACGATGCCGGGGCGGCCACGAAATTTCACACGATTTCCGACACGGATGTTCAGGTCTTCTTTTACGAGCTGGTCCAGGACGAGAAGGTCGCCGGCCTGGAGGGTCAGAACGTCCTGCAACGTCACCGTCTGCGTGCCGAGTTCGGCGACGACCGGCAGATTCACGGCCTTGACCTGGCTCGTGATCGCTTCGTAGTTGGTCGTCATCGGTTCCTTGCGTACTGCCGCGAACCAGGAGGCGGCGTTGAACTTCGACGCGATCGATTCGACGGTGTTGTAGGGGATGCACAGCGTCATGGTGCCCGTGACGTCGTGGATCTTGATCTCGATGACGACCGAGAGCACCATGTCGTTCGGGGGCACGATCTGCGCGAACTGCGGGTTCGACTCGATCAGCTCGATCGAGGGGGAAAGATCGACGACGTTGATCCAGGCCTCGCGCAGCCGTTCGAGAATGATGCGGTTCATCAGCTTGTGCATGATCTGCTTCTCGACGTCGGTCAGCTGGCGCAGGGTGCCCAGCGGCGTGCCGTTCCCGCCGAGAAGGCGGTCGAGAATCGTGAAGACGATGTTGAGGTTGATGTCGATCAGGCCCTTGCCGTCAAGTCGTTCCGATTTGAAGGCCGCGATGAAGGTCGGAGAATAGATCGATCTGATGAGTTCTTCGAATGTCAGCTGGTCGACCGAGATGATCGTTGCCTGCGCGTAGGCGCGGAGCTGGGTCGACAGATCGGTGCCCACGAGGCGCGCGAAGGTTTCGTGGATCAGTTGGATCGTCCCGAGCTGCTCTTTCGAAAACTTCGTCTGGCGCTTGAAATCGTAGATTTTGCCCTTCTTGGGCTTTTCCCTTTCGGGCTTCCCCTCGACCGTCGACGCCGTACCGGCGGCCTCGCCGACACCCGCGCCAGAAGGCCTTTCGGGGCCTCCCCCGCTGGTATTCAGAGCAGATAGCAGGGCGTCTATTTCATTCTGCGATAAGGTGTCGACCATGCCGGTTCAGCTTTCATGAATGCCGAAAGCCGCCGTTACAGGCGGCCCGGTCTCGAACGTCGCTTCGTCGTTGCGTGATGCGCGTGAACAATCTCGTTTTCTGGCCTCAGTTGATGAGAAATACCGGTATGAATATTTTCACGATGCGGCTCTCGGAAGAGGATTTTCCGAGAATCGCGTTGAGCTGTTTCTCGATGTCCTTGTGCAGGAAATGGTCGATGTAGTCTTCCTTCGCGCGCTGGATGTTCAGCTTCATGAGGATCGTCGTGACGGCGTCTCGCAGTTCTCCTTTGCGCTCCTCGAGCTCTTTTTCGAGGTTGCCGGTATAGCCGATCTCGACTTCGATCTTGATGTAATGGAGTTCCTCGTCGCGCGTCGTGGCTGTGAACTCGCCGAGCGAAAACCGCCCCATTTTCGGCGCAGTCTCGATCTGCTCCTGGGTCGGTGGGGCCGGTTCATGCGCCGGACCGCCGCCCTTCGCCTTCTTGCTTGTCATCCAGGCGATGCCGACGACGATCAGGATGAGTGCCAGGACGGCGACTCCGATCAGAATGTATTTGGTTTTAGGTGACATGTCTTACGATCCTATCATGCTGAAAATAAGCCGTCAATGCCGTTTCCCGTGAATTATGCACGCGGTGCCCGGATCAGGCCGCCGGCATCTCCGGAGGCCGCTTGGCGCGGATCTGCGGCAGTCTGTAGAAGATCAACCGGCGATACCTGATAACACGTTTGCGGACGAGATCGACCGTTTCGCGCACCATGTACGTCCGTCCGTTCGTCAGGGTGATGACGGTGTCGGGGGTGGTTTCGATGTTCTCGATCAGATCGGCATTCAGGAAAAAAGAGCGACCGTTGAGACGTGTGAGTCTGATCATGTCGCTCTCCTTCCCCGATATGTCGAAGGCAGAGGTATGGGCGAAGGGAAGGGGCGGGTCCGACCGGTGATTTGGCCGCCTTTTCAGGCGGTTATCATCGGAACGGAGTTCCAGGCCTGCCCTTCACCGCATACCGTCCTTCTTCTTTATCTATCGGCTGATTCCGGTTAACGCTTGAGGTTCACGACTTCCTGGAGGATTTCGTCCGAGGTCGTGATGATTCTCGAACTCGCCTGGAAGGCACGCTGGGTGACGATCAGATTGGTGAATTCCTCGGCGATGTCGACGTTGCTCATTTCGAGAGAGCCGGCGAGAATCGAGCCGCGTTCGCCTTCCGCCGGCCTGCCGATGATCGCGAGGCCCGAATTGGGTGAGAAGGCATACAGGTTCGAACCGGTCTTTTCGAGGCCGCCGGGGTTGTTGAACGTCGCGAGCGCCACCTGGCCGATCGGCTGTTTCTGCCCGTTCGAATACACCCCGCGAATCGTGCCGTCCTGCTCGAAGTAGATGCTCTCGAGGAGCCCCATCTCGTAGCCGTCCTGGTCGCGAGCCTTGGTCGTGAAGGCGGAGTCGAACTGGGTGACGAGGTCCATGTTGAGCTTGATGGTGACCTTGTTGCTTCCGGCCGGAGTCATGCTGATCTCTTGCAGGATCGACTTGGAGATATCCATCTTGCCCTGGTTGGTGAAGTAGCAGATGCCTGTTCGGCCGGAGATGAGAGCGTCGTTTGCCCGCTCGAGCTCTTCGTCGGTCGGGGCTTCCGGGTCTACGACGCCGTTCTGCGGGTCTTTGAGCCAGTTCACGATCTCCGGATCGCTTTTGCCGTAGGAAATCTTGTACTGCCACTCGTGTGTCGCCTTGTTCGTGTGCTCCCACGTGGTCACCAGCTCGTGCTGGCTGCCGAGCGAATCGTAGACCGTGATGCTGGTCGTGTGGGTTTGCCCTTTGTTCAGCGCTCCGGAGATCTTTGTTTCGGTTTCTCCGACTTTGGCGACGAAGGTCAGTTCGTCGGACGACGGGGTGGGAACGTAGATCTTGACGCTTTCCGACTGGCCCTTCGCGGCCGTCGTGGTCATCGTCATCGTGTCGTTCGGCACCCATGGGGTGCTTCCCTCGTTCAGAGTGAAGTCGAGGCCGCCGAGATTGAACCGGCTGGTCGCCGCCTGTCCGTGAACGACGGTGCCGTTGACCAGGCCGATCTGCTCGGGATTCTCGCCGCCGATCTGGATCAGCTCCCCAAGCCCGCTTCCGGAACCGGTGATCGTGAGCTGATCGGGAATGCTGTCATTGTTCGAGTCGACGAACTGGGCGTAGGCCGCGACGTTGTTCGCCGCCAGTTTCGAGTTGATTTCCGAGAGGATCTCGCCGCGGTTGTAGACGCGGTTGTTGCCTTCGACCAGGTCGTTGAAGGTGATGAGGGCAGAGTGGCCGTTCTTGTCGGTGATCGTGAAACTCACGTCGCGGGAGGGATCCCACCGGTCCCGGCCCATGTCCCATTCGGCGGGAATCTCGAGACCGAGCTGGTTGAGGCCGCCCTTGTCCGCTATGGTCAGCGTCTCGCCGGCGCCGATCGTGTTTCCCGTGATCAACAGGGTTTCATCGGTGCCGTCGCCGTCGGAATCGGTGAACGAGGCGGTCGCATCGACACCCTGGGCGGCGAGGGCCACATTGATCGTATTGACGATGTCGGCGCGGGAATAGACGGTGGCGCCGTCGAAGTTGATCGTCGCGACGTTGCCGGCCGTGTCGGTGACGCTGAACGAGACGTTGGTCATCGGGTTCCACTGGTCGGCGGCCATGTCCCAGAGCTCGCTCTTACGGGCGGCCAGACCGGAACTGAAGGTGAACTGGGGGGCGGTCGTATCGGTCCCGCTTTGTGAGGTGGGGGTGAGGTCCGCGAGCACTTCGGGTTCCGAGGCGCCGGTTCCCTTGACGATGGTCTGGAACGGGGCGACGGAGAGCAGGTCGAGGTTCACGGCGTTCTTGATGGTTACCTGCTGGTCTTCGCCGGGGTTCGTGCCCGCGATGATCAGGGTGTTGTCCTGGAACTGGGCCGTGGCCGACAGACCCGCGGAATTGAGCTTATCCTGGATGATCCGGGTGATGTCGCCGCGGGTGTAGCCGGGAGCGAGATTGGTCGGGAAGGTGACCGTGGCGGTTTTCCCCTCGGTGTCGATGACGTCGAAACTGACGTCTGACGTGGGCAGCCAGGGAATCGACACGACGGGAAGTTCGATCTGAGGCGTTGTCAGCGTCGAGCCCGAACGGCTGAGAAGTCCGAGCCCCGAGAAGTCGCTCAGGTTGGTGACGCCGTTGAGCGTCAGGCTCTGGTCGGCGCCAGTCTGACGGCTGGTGATCGACATCTTGTTCGTGACGGAGTCGTAGGTGGCGATCGCGTTCAGGCCGTTGTTCGCCATCTCGTTGTTGATCGTGGCGATGATCTGGGCGGGGGTGTAGGTGGGGCCGTTCGGGTCGGTGCTGCCGGCGAACTCGATCTCGGCCGAGCGAGGCGGGTTGTAGTAGTTGTCGGTGATCGTGAAGCTGAGGTCCGCGTTCGGCTTCCATTTGCCGGCTGTCAGCGACATTACGCCGCCTTCGATCGTGGCGTTCGTGCCGCCCAGAATGCCGGAGCCGATGAAGCCGCGGACCGAGCCGACGACGCGGTACGAGGTCGCGCGGCTCGGGTCGCCGCCGTCGAAGATGACCGAGACGGTTTCGTCCCTGATCTCGCTTCCCGACGCGATGACGCCGGGGCAGGAACCGTTCGCGCCATCGTTGGTGACGGTGTTGACCAGGTTGGTAGCCGTGGCCGAGACCGGGATGCCGTCCGGATCATAGGTGAAATAGGCGTGGCCGAGCGTGCTGTCGGCGGCGGCGGGGTCGACCGTGCTCGCGATGACCTTGCCGTTGGCATCGGTCTTGATCGAGCCGGTGGCCACGTTGCCCTCGGTGTCGTCGACGGCCGTCCAGATCCAGTTCTGCGAGTCGATCTTCTTGAACTTGAACTGGAGGTTCTGGTAGTTGCCAGCTGTGTCGAGATAGGTCAGCGTGTTCACGCCGAACTCGATGTCGCGCTCGTCCGAGCTGCTGTCGAGATTCGAAGCATAGGAGACGTTATTCGTCTGGTGCGCGTGCTTCTTGAGATAGCGCACGGTATTGATACTGGTTGGAACGGTTCCGGTGTCGGACAGCTCGAGATTTCCCGTTTTGGGATTCTGCGTCGCCATCCAGCCCTGGACCTTGTAGCCGCTGGTGCCCATGACCAGGTCGTAGCTGCTGTTCAGATTGAAGTTCCCGTCGCGGGTGAACAGCTGCCGGCCGCCGCCGCCGTCGATGACGAAGAAGCCGCCGCCTTCGATGGCGAGGTCGGTGTTCTTGCCGGTCGTCTCGGTCGCGCCCTGTTCCATGACGGTGTCGATCGAGCCGAGCTTGGCGCCCAGGCCGACCTGCATCGGGTTGAGGCCGCCGTACTCGCCGAACGACTGCTGCGCGTTGCGAATGGTCTGGCAGAAGAGATCTTCGAACATCGCCCGACCGCGTTTGAAACCGGTCGTGTTGACGTTGGCGATGTTGTTGCTCAGCACGTCCATTTTCGTCTGGTTCTGCTTGAGCCCCGTAACTCCCGTGAAAAGTGATCGCATCATAGCACGTTGTCCTTGTCTCTAAACGGCAACCGGTGCCTTCGCGCCGCGGGGCGTATCCGTTCGTCCCGTGCCGGCAACCCTCGGTGGAGGGCTGTGGGCCGGCCCGGAAGAAAACACTTCATGTGCCTCTTCCGGACCGGCGCTGCCTGTCGGAAAACGTATCCGGCGCTTCTGGTGCCGCCCTCAGTCGTTCGGGCGGTGATGCGGGCTTCCCTTTCGGGTCCGGCCTGCGTTCGTTTCTGTCTGGTTTCGTTGCCTCGTGCGCCGTGCTACGTCTCTGAAGAACTTTCGGTCGAGCTGCTTATGTCGCTTTCAGTGAGATGTCCACCTGCCTTTCTGATCGAGATGGTTGGTTTGTCGCGCTCCTCATGCGTGATGCTTGATGCTCACGCTGTCTATCTGTGTTACTATTCTATCCCGCAGGTCCGCCGGATCCATCGCGGTCACGAGGGTTCGCGTCGGCACGTTCACGACGAAGGCAGCGTTTCCCGTCAGGACGAGCGAGTCGCGTGCGCCTTTCGCCTGGAGTTCGTCGAGGGCTTCACCGAGGAGTTGTTTCGTTTCAATATCGAACGGAATATTTCGCTCCTGGAGACGCTTCTCGGCATGCGCCGTCACGTTCAGGCCGCTTCGGAGGCCGGTGGTCCGCGTCAGGACTTCCCGCAACGCCAGATCGAACCCGTTTCCGTTGACGGCATTCGGCTTCGCCGCGGCGGAAGGCGTCGCGGTGCGCGTGGGTGTGATCGGACCTACACTGAATCTTGGATCCATGGAACGTTACCCGGTTCTCCTGCTTTCTGAGATCGCTTTCCGGAGTTTTCAGGAAGGGAACTTGACGTTGTTGATCTCCGCCAGTTTTATGTCCTGACCGTTGACCGTGAAGACGGCTTCACCGCTTTCGAACCGGACCGCCGTCACCTCGCCACTGATCGACTCGACCTGGCCTGACGGGGTCGCCGTCACTTCCATTCCCAGATAGGTCATCGCTTCGGTCTTGTAGTTCTGGCCAAGAGCGGTGACGAGCTGCGAGATCGACTTGCCCATGTTGGTGATCTGCTCGAGAGTCGAGAAGTTCGCCATCTGGGCGATGTACTGCGAGTTGTCCATCGGATCGAGCGGATCCTGATACTGCATCTGCTTGGTCAGCAGCAGCAGGAACGCGTCCTTGTCCAGATCCTTGTTCCTCTTGGAGCTGGTGGACGTTGCCGTCGCTCCGGGAGCAACGGTATCAACGAGCTCGAGAGCCATCTGCCTGCCTCCTAGACCGTCACGTCGACGGCCTTGATGTGTAACGCCATTCTTCTGATTTCCGGATTGATGAGAACGGAGGATTCGATTGCGTCTGAATCCGAAGAACCGCTTCGGGACGAACGCCGGGAGCCGACCCGCAAACCGGGCTGATGCTCGCCGTTCGACATCCCTCTATCACTTCCATCGGATTCTCTCCGCGAAACATCCACGGAAATTTGCAGGATATTCACGCCCTGCTGTTCCAGATGCTCGCGAATCTGGGGAACAAGCTGCTCCAGCTTCTCCTTCACCACGGCATTTTCCGCCGAGATTCTGGCCGTTACAGCCCCGTCCTTCGTCGCCAGCTGCATTTCGAGTTTTCCGAGCGACTCCGGCTTGAGCTGGAGCGTCATGACCTTGAGCTGCTGCGGTCCCTTGAAGAATTCGGCCTTCTCGATGATCTGCGAGAAGATCGCCGACTTCACCGAGTCGCCGCCCTTCGCCTGCGAGGTGTCGGAACGGACCGACTGCGCGTTCGACGAGTTGTCACGGGTGAACGAGAACTCCCGCGATGCCTCGTGCCCCGACATGCTGACACGCTTGACACCCTGATTGGAAGCTGGATTCGGAACCTGGTGCCCGTCCGCTTTCGCCGTTTCCCCACGAGACTGGAAGGATTTCAGCAGGTCCGAAATGTCCGGAGCGTCGCCGCTGAGAGCCGCCTGGGCGGACGTGGTGACCGAGAACACACCGGAGGATGTGCCGTTGGTGCCTACGGTGTTTGCCTGGGCCGATGCGGAATGAGCATGGGATTCCCTTGCTTCCCGATACTCCTGCCGCAGGGACTTCGCGTCGCTTCCGAACGTGGTTTTCCGTGTCGTCTCGACGGCTGACTCGTTTTCCGGGGTGACGCGTGACTCTTCATTCGAGCCTGCCTTGTCGCGCACTTTCCGGTCTGGCCGTTTTTCAGCCGAAGCGGCTTCGGTCTGGACATTCATCGCCTGCGAAGACGTATCGACGGCCATCTCCGATGCAACCTCGGGATCACCTTCGACCGGTTTTTCACCGGAAAGTGTCGTGACCAGCTCTTCACCCGTTCTTCCGCCCTTCATCTTCGAGAGGACCGACAACAGTTTGTGAGCCGTCTCATCGTCGACGCTCTTCCAGAACTCGGCCGTTTCTGGATTGCTGCGGAGCGCGGAAAGAACCTCGTCGGCCTGGGAATCGCCCGCGGGCTTTTCGGACGTTTTTGCCGTATCCGAAGCTTCCGCCTTCTTCTCGGAAACGACGGACTTCGCGGATTCCTGTGCGGAATACGCGGTGTCGGCCTTCGCTTCCTTGATGGAGCTTATGGCTTCGGTGTCGACGGGAATCTCCACGGTTTCGGAAGACTGTTCCGAATCCTGGGCCTGAGTTGTTGCCTGGACGGGAACGGCCTGGGTCGAAACCGTCTCGACGTCCTCCGTTTCCTCGGAACTGCCTTCCTCGCCTTCGGGCATATCGGGCTGATCTTCCTCGGATATGGCGTCGACGGCCTCGATCAGGTCGGGCTGTTCTGCGACCTCGGGCGTGACGACCTGAGCCTCGGGCTTCATGGTTTTCATGAGCTCGAGGCTTGCCGCCAGCATGTCGGGGGTTATCGCTTCCAGGGATTCGATCAGTTCCAGGGCCGTCTTGTCATCGAGCGACTGCCAGAATTCGCCGACCGTTTCATCCGCGCGGAGGGCCGATAGCGCGGTTTCAGCCGATGAATCATCGTTTGAATTCAGCTTGTTGAGGATCTTGTGGCTTTCCTGGAGAACTTCGTCTTCAGTGGGTTTGGTCGCTTCGGAGGCTTGTTTTGAGCCTTCGGACTTGTCGATGGAAGGTTTTTCGCGCACCCCGGGCGTGGTGTCTTTGGAGGACATCCTGGGTTTCTCGGGCTTTTGGTCGATGCGCTTGGTATCTTTCTCGGTTTGTACCGCATGCTCCTTGGAAGGACGTTGAGACACTTCCTGAGGCCTACCGGCCGATGCGGTTCGCTCGGACGCCGCGGGTTTCTGCGGCTTCGACGAGAAGGAGACGTTCGATTTCGAGTTCACGAGTCCAGACAGGAGTTCTCCGAACGAAGAGGGACCTGACTGCGCCTGGGATGGCGGGGTAAAGGTCTTCGTGAAGAATACGTTCACCAGAGAACTGGTATCCACGTGATCTGTGGCTGTTTTCATGACGATGGTTTCACCTCCTTTCGATTGATGTTCGGGAAGATGCTACTTCCCCATAATCTGTATCGTCATTTTCATCCCGAACCTTTAGACCATTTGTGCCTTGTCGTCGAAAAAATTGAATTTCGAAAATACGCTCATCACAGAGGACACGAAGAACACGGAGGTTTCACGAAAGGTGGATTTTTTCTGTGAAACCTCTGTGCCCTCAGTGTCCTCTGTGGTTCAGTGGTTGGGCTTCTTCCTTGAATTGATCTGCGTGCAGGGTTTGACGGGGGGCACGGGGGAGGGTATGATTTCGTTTCGAACAAGGGGGATGGGCGCATGAAGAAAATAATTGTTGCATCTATATTATCTGGACTCGCGGCCGTCGGACCGTCGCTGGCCGACCAGTTCCGGTGGCCTCTCGATATCGAGATCAGTCCCAGTTCGAGTTTCTGCGAATCTCGCGGCTGGCGATTCCACGGGGGGATCGACATCCGGACCCGCCTGCAGACCGGGTTCCCCGTCAAGGCGCCCGCCGACGGCTTCGTGTCACGTGTGAAGGTCCAGTGGCGGGGTTTCGGATACGCCCTGTATGTCGATCATCCGCAGCTGGGCGTCAGATCCGTCTATGGCCACCTGGATGATTTCGCCGGCCCCGTCGCGGCGTATGTCGCCGAAAAGCTGAAGAAGATGAAGGCCCGCTACGGCATCGACGACAGCTTCGGACCCGACCGGTTCCCCGTGAAAAAAGGCCAGGTCATCGCGTTCACCGGCGAGACCGGCCTCGGGCCGGCCCATCTGCACTTCGAGCTGCGGCGGTTCAACGACGATCCCATCACGCCCGCGGCGGTCGGCCTGACAGTGCCCGACCGCATTCCGCCGGTGTTTCTCACGCTGTATGTCGACCCGCTTTCTCCGGAAACCAGGATCAACGGCGGGTTTCTGCCCGCGGCCGTATCCCTTAAACGACAGAAGGATGGAACCTGGAGCTGGGACGGCGTTCCCGTGCTGGAAGGGAAAAGCGGCTTTTCCGTCGGTCTCGTCGACAACGGAGAGGGTGGAAACAAATTCGGAATCGAACATATATCTATAGCTATAAACGGAAAGCTTTTGTTGCGGCGAAGCTTCAATCAGTATGCGTACGATGAGAATTCCCAGGCATCCTGGATTTACGATTACCCCAGAACCAGCCTCCCCGGAGCAGGATACGTGTATACGATGTTTCGCTGGCCGTTCGAGACATTGCGGTTTTCCGAGGGGTTCGTCCCTTGGAGCGGTGCGTTGGGGGATGCCCCGGGCAGCGTCGAGGAACTGACGATCGAAGCCGTCGACTTCGGCGGGAACAGAATCGTCGCAAAAGGGCGTGTCGATACGCGCGGCCTTCGGCAGGCGAAGAACGTGTTTGACGGAATGCTCCGCGTTCGCCGGTGCCATTACACCACGTATGGAGTCGTCGCCGAAGCGGTGCTCGCCGATACGATGCATACTTCAGACTATACACATGTCCGATGCACTGATGCTTCCGGCGGCGAGGCGGATCTCCCGGCATCGTTCGGTTCCGGCGGCATCGTGCAGGTTGCCTTCCCGAACGCGGAGCGTTGGGCGGGCGGGGCGCGATGCGGAGGAGAAACGCTTCTGCCGCCGCACGTTTTCGTGCCGGTCAGTGGCGGAACCGTTACGGCGGACGGGGCACGAGTGGTCATCCCGGCCGGTGCCCTGAACTTCCCGATCCTGGCACGGCTGGATATCACGGATAACGCTCCACGGCCCGGCGGTTCCGCGAAAAAGGGGATTCTGCCCGCGAAAAGCCCGGTCTGGCAGTTTTCGCCGCCCTGGCTGGTCACCGCGAAGCCGATCCGGCTCGAAATCGATCTGAAAGGCCTGACGGCATCGCGAACCCTCGGAGTCTACGAGGTCGATGGAAATGCCCGATCTTACTCGGGCGGCGAGGGGAGGGAGTCGACCATGGCCGTCACCTCCCGATGTCTGCGACCATCCGTGGTTCTCGAAGACACCGTTCCGCCCGTCGTCACGGTGAAACCCCGGCGCACGGTGAAACGTCTCGGCCTCTGCGCCGTCTTCGGCGTCGACGACACTGGTGAGGGAGTCGACTACGAATCCGCCCGCGCCACCGTGAACGGCGAAAGCGTCTCCCCCGATTCCGACCCCGATAAGGACGAAATCTACGTCCCGATCGGCCCCGGCAAAGCGAAAAAGAACGTCACCCTCACCGTCTCCAACAACGCCGGCAACCCCCGAACCCTCACCTCAAGCCGGTAGAACCGAAGAAGCCGCTTCACCACGGAGAACACGAAGAACTCACGGGGAAAATCCCGAGAAAAAATCGCATCAGCCACAGAGACACCGAGGCACAGCGAAGATTCACCACGAAGACGCCAAGACAACCAGGAACCGCCCAGAAATTATGTTGATGTTGAAGGGACGGGTGGTTTGAACCCCGCCCGGATTCACGATCTGATGTTATATCGATATTGATATATAATTGTCGCCGTCTTAAAGAGAAACCCCGGAGCCGAGATGTCGGCCCCGGGGTTCATTCTTGGGGATCGTATTAATTCTGGACTTTGAACGTCATGACCCCGAGATTGCTGCCGGAAGGGGCAATGACAACGATCTGGTTATTCGCAGCGTCAAAGTGGATCACCCTTTTCCCGAACGAAGGTGACTCGAGATTCGGCAATGCAATGCCGTCCTCTCTGTTGCCGACTGCCGAATACCTGGCGATTGAGAACGAAGAGGAATTATTGATGGTATAGAGCCGATTGTTCGCATCGAACGCAGTCTGCTGGTATCCGGGAACAAGAGTAATGGCGTTCGTGACGTAATGAATGGTGCCCGCACCGCCCCAGGCATAACCCAGATTCGGAGATCCTGCAAGATCATCGGCGGTTCCGGAGAAAAAGGCCGTCGTCGAGGCTGTGAAAGCGGGATTGGAATCCACGACATATACGTAGGGGGAGTAAGCGGACAATATCAGGGCTGTTCGAGGGCTGTTGCCGCTACTGATATAGGACGTCCATTCCATCGCGGTCGGGGTGACCGGAAGGTTGATACTCATCGTGGCAATTGCACCAAGGTTCATGTCCAGATATGTCAATGACGCAATGCCATAGTCATTCCAGAATAAAGCTTGAAGCTTGGCGTTGCCATACGAGGTGTTGTTATTTCCTTTTATTCTGATTTTCGCATTGAAACCTGAATCGAAGGTTGAAGAATAAACAGCCTGCGCGCTTCCAGTGAGGTTGAGACTGTAACGCTGGATGTATATAACCGTAGAATTCAAATTGCCCCAGCCAACATAAACACCATTTGCATCCACATACAGATCGTGAATGACGGCTCCGCTCATTGGAGGAGTCAGAGACATAGACCCCTCGACGGCGCCATCATTGGGAGTTGCCATGCTGTACTTCACGATGGCGATGTCAGTAGTCCTGGAACCGATTGCATACAGATCTCCGTTGAACATGAACGACCTGACGAGTGAGCCAATGTTAAAGTTGGAATTATATATTACTGGATTATTGAATACTCTGCTCGTCGTGATGCTGATCTCGGCACGAGGGCTGGCGGACATGCCGCTGTATCCGGTTGCTTCCACTCCGAATGTGTATGACGTATTGGGGGCCAGTCCCGTGAACGTGTAGGAGTTGGAAGTGGTCGATGTCACGGATACGCCGTTCATATAGACGGTATAGCCGTTCGTGGCGCCCGAAAGCGAATTCCAATTCAGCGTATACGAAGTCATGCCGAGCGTGCCTGCTGCGGTGATCGTCGGGCTGGCCGTGAACTGTTTGGGGATCCCGGTGAGGACGTTGCTCAGGACACCCTGGTTGCTGACGCTCACCTCGTGCAATCCGGGATTGATCAGGTTGGTTGTGCCTGTCAGTTGGTTTGCGCTCACGTAAGAGGTCGTAACTGATGAGCCGTCGATGCGGATCGCGGAGTTGGCCGTGAAACGAGATCCGGTTACGGTTATCTGAGTGCCCAGGGCATTGAATGTCACTGGCGAACTCAGAACGGGGAACGTCTGAGTGAGAGAAAAGTCTTGTGTTTTCTGATTTCCGGTTGCCAGAGTGACGGCATACGACGCAACCGCGTAGCCCGACATGGTGTCGACGGAAACGGAATACACACCGGGATTGACGATGAAATAGTAGGTCGAACTGTTGTAGAGATTGCTGTTGTACGTTACAAGAGTGCCGTTTTGGAAAAGGCTGATGGTGGCTGGATGGGAATAATCCACTCCTGTGACGGTTCCGCTGACGGCTGCTTTTGTCCAGGTCAGGGCGATATCCTGCGTTTTGTTGTCGCCTGCGGCAATCGTGATGGAAACAGAAGCCAGAAGATAGTTGTTGTATGCCGGGATAACGATGGAATACGTCCCGGTGGCAATTCCGGAAAAATCGTAACTGGCAGAAGTTCCGGACACATACAGGTATTTCGAATTCACCTGTTCCCCGTTTTGATACAGATTGATGTTGGAATTGGGATACTGCGTCTGGCCGGCCGGGGCCACGATGCCAGTGATCGTGCCGGAGATATTTCCCGTCGTGGGGAGTATCTCGGACAAGGTTACGGTATTGATGGTCTTCGAGGGAGAGTCGACGAGAACGTTCGTCGAGGTGGCGTAACTCTTCCCATTAGAGTAGCCGCTGAATGAAATGGTTTGCTGGCCGTAAGGGATCCCCTCGAGGGTGTAATTTCCGTTTGCATCTGTTTCTGTGGAGCCACCGTCCGTCGAGACAGTGATTCCAGTATTGTCGGTTGCGCCCGGAATCTTTGCTATGCCGGTGATCGTGGCTTCAGCGGCAACGAGTTCGAGCGTTCCGAGGGGGTAGTCTTGGCCGGCGATCGGGGTCACCTGCACTGGGGCATTTTTGAAGGTATAAATACCTGAAGAAGAAGCCCGAACGCTTCCCTGGACTGCCGAAATGGCCGGCTGAGACGGAGCTTTGCCTGCCGTCGAGGCGTTGGCGGAGGAGGCGCGAACGGAATAATATGAGCCTGGGATGACGGGAATGAGCGTATAGGGTGTTGTCTCAACGGGGACGTTCATGATCTTGAACGAGCCGTCGAGGCCGGCGATGCTCATATACGAGGTGCCATCGAGGTAGACGATACCTTGGACGGGATCCCCATCCATGGTGATTTTACCGGAGATGCTTCCCGTCGGCTTGAGGGCCAGGTCGAGATTCGAAATGGCGCCGAGGACGACCGGCTGGGAAATCTGGATCGATGGGGAGATCAGTGCCTGCACCGTGTAGGTACCAACCGGAACCTGGGTGAACGAGTAGTAGCCGTTTGCATCAGACGTCGTCTGATATCCCGTGCCATCGGCCGTCAGAACCGAGATGTCGGGTTCTATGCTGTTCAATATAGAAGCGCGCCGGGATAATTCTGTCTCATCCGAGGTCGTTTTCATCAGGTAGACGGTTGCCTTGGAAACGGCGTTGCCGTTATATGTTACCCGCCCTTTCAGATCGGCGAGACTGCCGTCTGACGTCGTGGCAACGGGGCTGGAACCGCCACCACCACCGCCGCCGCAGCCGACGGTGAGAAGGACGCCGAGAAACAGGACCAGTGACAGCAGAGAAACAAAGGATTTTCGCATGTTCAGATCTCCCTCATCCTAAAATCTAGTCGATCGTGACGTTCGGAACGGTCAGGAACTCGAAGCCGTCTTTCGCGACGACCAGCGTGTAGGTGCCGGCGGCGGGAGCTTCGAGGTAGTAATAGCCGTTTGCATCGGTCAGGGTTTCGGCGACCGGGGTATCACCCTGGTAGAGGACCGCCGCGGCGTTCTGAACGGGCAGGCCCGACTGGGAATCCCGGATGTAGCCTTGAATGCCCGTGGCGGTGACGACGAACGAGGGGAGGGTTTCGATGGTGAAGTTGTCGAAGACCCAGCGTCCCTCGTACAGCGAAAGTTCGAACATTACGTTCACCGTCGTGGCCGCCACATCCGCGAAACGGTATCGGGTGTAGACGCGAGCGAGGCCGGTAATGGGATACTCGATGCCGGTGACGTCGAACGTCCACGAATTCGTCTGGTTGATGTCCCGGAACGTGATCGTCTGCGTCGTGGAGGTCTGTGCGAGCAAAGGACGCGCACTCCCCGTCCATTCGGCCACGAGGCCGCGAACCGTCTCTTCCGGCGTGTTCGGATTCGGTGCCGTCGAGGTGCCGCCCTTGCCGAGACAACCCGTCAAGGCGAACAGGCTGATGAAAACACAGGGGAGCAGGAGAATCAGGATTCTCCGAGGCGGGGAAACAGTGTACATGTCGTATCCTCCTTGGAAACGAAGGAAGCGTCGATCAGCCTCTCAATCTGTCGGCCGCGGCGCTGAGACTGCCGGGCCGGAGTGCCGCCGGTCTAATATCCTGTACGGCAGCGCAAAAAATATATCACATCGATCCGTTGTTTACAACATTTCCGCTCATGCGATCCGAACGGACCAGCTCGAGTGGTGCGGGGATGGAACCCGTATGAGCGGAGAACAAGCGCTTTTCGATGAAAATTGACTCGTCTTGTACGCCATGATACTATTCCGACCAAGACCG
>JAKJFL010000449.1:0-3485 GCA_022704935.1 Candidatus Rifleibacteriota bacterium | reverse complement strand
GTGTCGGTCGTTCCGAGGGGCCCGCCGCGGGTGAGCGTGAATATCTCGGGAAATACCTGCCAGCCTCGTATAATATTTATGACGATAACGAAAAGGACCATTCCGCGGATTTGCGGCAGTGTGATGTGCCGAAACTGCGACCACTCCCCCGCCCCGTCGACCTCGGCCGCCTCGTAGAGATGTGCGGGAACGGATTTGAGCGCGGCCAGGAACAATACCATGTAGTATCCTACGGACGACCAGACATCCATCGCCATGATCGCCGGCATCGCCCATGCCGTCTCGACGAGCCAGGCGTGTTTCTGAAGCCCTGCGAAGGCCATGACGGCGTTGAGGAAGCCGTCGGGCGCGTAGAAGGACTTGAAGATGGTCGCAATGACGACCATCGAGATGATCGAAGGCAGAAAGAATGCCGATCGAAACAGGTTCTGCAGACCCCTGACGCGTTCTACGAGCAGGGCGAGCGCCAGCGCGAGAAGCGTCGTGACGGGTGTCGTTCCGACGACGAAGAACAACGTGTTCCCGAACGCCTGGCGAAACCGTGCGTCTCCGAACAGCCTGACGAAGTTGTCGAAGCCCGTCCACCGGAACGCGCCGGCGCGAAACACGTCGTAGTCGCAGAAGCTGAGCAGGAAGGAAAACGCCAGCGGATACAGCCAAAAAATGAGAAACGTCAACAGCCAGGGCGACAGGAAGAGCAGTGCATACAGAGGCCTGGCGCCACGGGGGGAGGAGACATCACGCCCCGTCGCACGCATCAGGCGGCGTTTTTTTTTACCTCGCCGTAGATGAAAACCAGGAGGATCGCATTGATGACGGTTCCCCCGGCAATCAGCACGAGCAGGACCATCGCCCAGACAGGCAGGGCGACAGTGCCGGCGACAGAGGCCGGGGCGGCGCCGGACTGCGGAACGGCAGCGGATGCTTTCCGCCGGTCGTCGAACTGAAGGCGGACGCGTTCATATGCGGTTGCGGCAGCCCCCAGGACCTCGTCGACGGCGCCGCCGTACAGAACTTTTTCAACGGCGTCGTTGATGATGCTTTCGAGTTCGATCCAGAGAGGGTGCACCGGCGGATGAACGCCGGTTTCCATCTGCTTCACGAACACGCCCAGCTTCGGGTTTTTCCTGAAAAAATCGTCTTCGTACGCGGACTTGTCGGTCGGGAAGCTGACCAGGGCTTCCTTCGTGATGGGCAGGGTGTTTTCGGCCTTCGTGAGGAAGCGGAGGAACTCCGTCGCAGCCTGGGGGTCTTTGCAGTTCTTGAACAGTACGAGAATCTGGCCGCCCAGGAACGAGCAGGAGCGGCCGCGCCCCTCGGCGGGAGGCGGGATCAGTGCCGTTCCGAAATCGAGATCGGGGGCTTCCTTCGGGTATTTCGCGAAGTTCCAGGAACCCGAGATTTCGAGGCCCAGTCGGCCTTTCTTGAACGCGTCGTCGAGGATGTCCTGCTTTTCCTTGAGGCCGAACGCCATCAGGCGCCGGTAGAATTCGAGCGCTTCGCGGGTGGCAGGACTGTCGAAACAGAAGTTCCCCTGCCCGTCGAGGATCGAGCCGCCATTTCCCCAGACGAAGGGAAGGAACTTCTTGTAGAGGATATGCCCTTCGCCGGCGTTCACGCCGAAGCCATAGATGCCCTTGTCAGGCTGGTGGATGGCCTTCGCGGCGATGAGCAGTTCGTCCCAGGTGCGGGGCGGGATGTCGGGATCGAGGCCGGCAGCCTTGAAAAGCGCGCGGTTGTAGAACAGCACGCGTGTGCCGACGAGCCAGGGCATGCCGTAGATTCGACCTTCCCAGGTTGCGGGCTCCCAGAGGTGATACCGGGGCCGCAGGTCCGAGACACGCTCGGTGATGTCGGCGAGAACGCCTTCCGACATGAATTTGCCGGTCCAGGTCGAGCCGAGTTCGCAGATGTCGGGGGCTTTGCCGTTGGCGAGGGCGACGACGATCTTGTCGAGGCCGTTTCCCCAATTGAGCTGCTCGCTCCGGATCTTGACGCCGGGATGTTCCGCCTCGAAGCGGGCGATCACGGGAGCGATGAACTTCTGGTCCCAGAAGTTCCAGAAGATCAGCTCCGTTTCGGCCAGGGCCGGCGCGCACAAGGCCGCAAGCATGGCCATCACGGCCATCAGGCGACCGGCGGACCTGGTAATACGAAGAACGTCTCTCAGCATGGCGCCTCTTTCTACCAGAAAACCACTCTTCCCGCAAATCGAGATACTTAATCAATCAGGGAACACGTTTCCCAAACCCGATATCACGCCCAGCTAATATATCATATAATATTCTTCGCATACACCGCGGACGCGGGTTTGAAACCCGCCGCTACGCCATCGGAGGGGACATCGGAACCCGGCAGCGGATGAACAGGTCGATGTAGCGGTCCATCATGGCATCCCAGCCGGCGGTCCGGAGAATGCGATCGCGAGCGGCGCGCCCCATTTTCAGACGGTCAGCGGCGGAAAGTGAAACAGCCCGAAGCAACGTTTCCCTGAGCGATGCCGGATCGCGGTGCCTGAAGAAAAACCCTTCGGCGCCGTCGGCGAACATCTCGGACATTCCGCCTATAGCAGGAACGATAGCAGGAACACCGCAGGCCATGGCTTCGAGCGCAGTGTAGGCATATGTCTCGTGCGAGGTCACGGCGAGAGCGAACAGGTCGAATCCCGGGTGAACGGCTTCGATATCGTTGCGGAACGGGAGGATGTGGAACCGGTCGGCCGCACCAAGTCCGGCCGCACGTTTGCGGAGCTGGTCGGCATAGCCGGGCTGGTATTCGCGGCCGACGTAGGCTAGATGGATATCGGAGCGGCCTGCGGATGCGCCGCCGGGGCCGAACACGGCGTCGATGAGGATCTCGGAGCCCTTTTCGGGGTGGATTCGACCGGCGTTGCCGATCAAGAGGGCGTTTTCAGGCAGGCCGAGACTCGCGCGAAGAGCGTCGCGGCGACGTTCGTCGGGACGATATCGTTCGGTATCGACGCCGCTGCGAATGCAGACGACCTTGTCATGAGATATGGCCCAGTATTTTATAATCTTGTTCGCGACGTGGTCGGCGTTCGGAACGACCGCAGCGATATGCCTGAACAGGACACGATGGAGCGGGTCACGCCGTTGATAATTGCCCGCCCCGATGCGATAGAACAGGAACAGGGGAGTGTGGATGCGCATCATCAGGCGGGCCAAATGCACCGGATACATCGCCTGAGTGCGGAATGCCACCACCGCGCGAGCGGCAGGGCCGGTTCCGCCGCCTCCGAGAATGCCGCAGAGCCGCTTCACCGCGGCGGGGTCGATCCGGCGCAGTTCGGGAAGGTTCCGGAAAGGAAGTTCCCGGATGCGGCACTGTTCGTCGATCAGTCCGCCTTCCGGGGCCGCGACGGTGACGGGGATACCCCGCTTCTGCAAATCGGCGGCGAAGCGCAGGCAGAACAGTTCAAGGCCAGAAAGGCTCGGGTACGGCAGCAGGAAGAGAACCGGCCCGTC
>JAKJFL010000448.1:0-3508 GCA_022704935.1 Candidatus Rifleibacteriota bacterium | reverse complement strand
CCGCACAATCTGGGGGGAGATGCTCTGCCCGGGAAGGGGTGGACCGTCCTGGGGGCAGGCACGCCGCTGGCGCTGGGCGTCATCAATCTCGCGGGGCGCGTGTTCATGGAGCCAGGAGATTGCCCGTTTCGGACGGCTGACAGGCTGCTGAAACAACTGCCGCCGCGGATTCCTGTACTCGTCGATATTCATGCCGAAGCCACGTCCGAGAAAATCGCCCTGGGCTGGTATCTCGATGGGCGAGCGACGGCCGTCGTCGGGTCGCACACCCACGTTCAGACCGCGGACGAGCGGGTCCTGCCCGGCGGCACGGCGTATATCACGGATCTCGGTATGACGGGACCGCGCGACGGCGTGCTCGGCGTCGACAGGCAGCTGGTGATCGACCGGTTCTGTCGGGGGTTCAGCGACAAATTCCGGCCTGCCTTCGGCGATGTCGTTCTCGAGGGCGTCGTGATCGACATCGGTTCCGACGGAAAGGCTGTCTCGATCAGCCGGGTGCGTGAAGCCGGGCCCGCGGCAACCGCTACCGATGACGGGGAAGGGTGAGCCGGGAGGGGAAAATTCTGTCTGGCTCAGGCCTCGGGCGGCTGGAGAAGCTGTTCGATGCAGGCGCGCAGAAAATCCTCGGGCTGGTAGCCGGGAAGGGCTTCGATGAGTTCGCCGCGGGCGAACAGCAGAACGCCTGGGAGCGTCCGGACCTCGAACCGGTCTGCGAGGGCTTCGTCGGTGTCGACGTCGACCGTTCCGATCGTCGCTTTCCCCTCGTAATCGGCAGCGAGTTTCTCGAGCAGGGTCGCCTGGAGCATGGACGGCCGGCACCAGCCGGCGACGAAGCCGACGACGGCCACGGAGTTCGGATCGAGAGCGGTTGCGTCGAAATCACCGGTAGTGAAACGTTTCATGAATAAGCCGCCGTTTTGGATGCAATTTGTCGCCTGATGTGACATCCGGTATAATACCACACGCGTATATCTGAGCAGAGGCTCTGGAGGAACCTGAAAACGTGGAATTGCGAAAGATGCTGACGGCTGCCCGCGAAACCCTCATGGGGTGGGGGGCCGTCGAGTTGCCGCCGTATCCCGGGATTCTCCCGAGCGGCTGGCTTCACCCGGATCTCTTCTCGAGACAGATTGCCGGGAAAGAAGGCCAGTTTTTCACCATGCAGCCCGTCATCGAGGGCGGCTGCGGTTGTCGTCGCAAGGGAGGGGCGGTCGGAACGCTCGTCTGGTGGCGCCGACCCTTTTCGGCCGCCTGGATCTCGCGGCTTCCGGAGCTTCTCGCGGCTCTTCAGCCGGGCGGGGACACCCCCGCGACCGCCGGATTCGAGACGATCGGCCGGGCCGTCCAGCCGGGTGTCTGGGGTGAGGGCGGCTGCGTCTGGGACATCCTCTGGAAAGGATGCCGGGTCGGGGAGATACGCGTCATTTCACAGGTGGCAGGGGTGCGTTCGGACGCTCCAGCGGGCGTCGCCGTGCTGAACCTCGAATCGATAGCGGCCGTCTGGAACGGTGATCCCTCGCTCGACTCCGTCAGCTGGGATGGCACGCTCATGACGGCGGATATCGCTGCCTGGCGGTATTCCGGTATCTGTTTCGACGGCGGAGCCGAAACGCCGCTCAGGATCGCCCAGACCCGCTGGGAACGGATCCGGGTGGCAGGCGAGGCCGCACTTGCGGGAAACCGTTGGCTCGACGCCTTCATCCCGTTGCTCGACGGAACGGCGCTTCTTTCCGAGGCCGCCGTTGCCGGCCCCGCCCTCGACGGTTTCCGACAGGCGTGCGAGGGGGCTCTGAAGACGATGTGCCGCCGACTCGTCCAGATAGTTCCACGGCCGGATTCTCCGACGCCCGCCCCTCGCGGACCGAAGGAGGCGGTTCTCCGATGACGCGTTTTGTAAATATTGTTTTATATATATTTATCTGCATGTTCATTGCCGGCGATCCGGCGGTTGCCGTCGATATGACCCCCGATCTTCTGTTCCATCAGATGGAGGAACGGACGGAACAGGTGTTTTCCCTCGTCGCGAACGTCCGCCTTTCCTCCTCCCGGGGGATGGTGCTCGCCCGCCTGTCGATCCAGAGCCCCGACAAGTTCGAGATGGATATCGATGACGGCGAATTTCGTGTTCTGTTCGACGGCGAACGCCTCTGGGTCCATATTTCCAGGCTCAACGAAGTGATGACGCTCGACACCGCCGGAACTGGCGGATTCGTGTCCGAGGCCCTTCGGCAGTGGGTGAATCCGCGGGAGATCGTCACGAAGATCACGCGCAAAACAATGTTCACTTTTTTCGATATCGGGATGGGTGTGCCTCCTGCGGCAGGCGGCTGGCACATGACGTTCAGTCCGCGGGCGGGAGGCATCTGGCGCAAGCTCTTCGATGTCGGTACATACGGCATGGATTTCGCCTCCGGCACCTGCCTGCCGACGAGAGTCGTCGAATACGCGCCTGACGGCACCGAGCGGGGGACGCTCGATGTGCTCGGCTACACGTTCAACGAGCAGCTTCCGAAGGAGAGATTCGTCTACGAACCCGCCTCCGGTGTTGTCCAGATACCGGTTTCGAATGTCCTCGTTGACAAGCTCGATGATGGAAAGCAGTATGTTGTCGACCACATCGGCAGCTGGGTGGATGAGATAAAAAAGTCGTTCAACGAATGGGGTTTTTGAGATGGTAGAGTTCAGAAAATTCGTGACCCCCGAGGAAGTCCGCACCGGAAACCTCGTCTGGGATGAAGAGCATGACGCCGATCTGCGCCGGGTCCTGCCGGCGAGCCTGATGTTCGACATGGTGTTCGACGGCCGGAAGGTCGAGCACCTCGCAGCCGTCTGGGAACGGCGGGAACTCGCGATCGGAGAGCCGCTGACGAAAATTGCAGCCGGTTCCGAAATCGTTTTGTACCCGGCTTCGGATCGGGGGACCACGGTCATCTGTCGCGTGACGGCGCCCGGTGACGCGATGGTCGTGCGGAAACGGCTCTCGATGAACGAGCACAAGCACCGGTATCTGAAATGGTATGCCCGCGAGGATGAGCTGTACCGACGGTTGTTTCCGGAAACCGAGCCGTTCGTCATCGAGATCGGCGGCCGCCGTGTTCCGGGCCATGCCCCCGACTTTGAAAAACGTCAGCTGATCATCGGTGAGGCTCTCCGGCTGTTCCAGCCGGGCGACAACCTGCTCGTGCGCTGGAGCCGCGAAGACGACGACCGAGTGCTGTCGATCAGCAGGGAGGAAATTCCCAGCAGCTTCGCTCGGGATGCGATGATGTCGCTGCGCCTCATGGTCACCCGGCTGATCGCCCGCCCCCTCAGCGAATTCAATGAGGGCGACGTGAAGGGGCTGATCCTGTTGCTCGACGAGAACAAGAACCTGTGGGAGCGCTATTCCCAGGTCAAGGAAGAGAACGAAAAGCTCAAGGAGCAGATCTCGACGATCGAGTCCGTCTTCGAGCAGTTCACGAGGAACACGTTTTTCGGCTGCAAGCGCGATTTCGAGGAATGGGTC
>JAKJFL010000447.1:0-3508 GCA_022704935.1 Candidatus Rifleibacteriota bacterium | reverse complement strand
CCGATATCGAAAAGTTCTACAACGAGCACAAGGACCAGTTCGTCGATCCGGCCAAGTTCCATCTGCACCAGATCAGCGTCGCCGATGAAACGACGGCGAAAAAACTGAAGGGCGACATCGACGGCGGCAAGTCGTTTGCCGACATCGCGAAGGCCTCTTCCACCGATACATCGAAGGACAGCGGCGGCGATCGCGGCTTTGTCACGCTCGGTGAGGTTTCCCCCGTCATCGCCCAGGCCCTCGCGACGCTGAAGGAAAACCAGCTTTCCGAGCCCGTCAAGAGTGACGATGGCAGCTGGCTGCTCGTGAAATACTCGGAAAAGCAGGACGGCCAGGCCAAGTCGCTTACCGATGTCACCGCCCAGATCAAACGTGAACTCACCGACTCGAAGAGACGGGAAGCCTACGAGTCCCGCCTCGGCGAAATGGAAAAGGAATACAAACTCGTCGTGGCATCCGATGGCGTGGCGGTCCTCCGCCAGGCTGAGATGAAGCCGGCCGATCTCGAGAAGACCCTCTGCACAATCGGCGACGAGGCAATCAAAGTTTCTGCGATCGCCCCCGATCTGGAGCGCATTCCGCCGTTCATCCGCCCCCAGCTTCTCGAAGGCGATGGGCTCAACGATTTTGTCAAGCAGTTCTGTTACCGTGAGCTCGTGAAGCGGTATGTTCAGAAAAACCGCGCCGAGCTTGAAAAACAGTATCCCGACGCCGTTCGGAACGCGAAGCGCCGTGTTTCCCTCGACGCGCTCCTGAAAGAGCAGGTTGCCGGCAAGATCAAGGTCACCGATGACGAGGTCAAGAGCTTCTACGAGAAGAACCTCGCCCAGTTCTCGACGCCTGAACAGTCCCGCGCCCATCACATCCTGGTCGACGCCGAGGACAAGGCCAAGGGCATCATCGATCAGCTCGCGAAGGGCGCGAAATTCGAAGAGATCGCCGGCACCGAGTCGAAATGCCCGTCCGGCAAGGACGGCGGAGACCTCGGTTTCTTCGGCAAGGGCCAGATGGTTCCCGAATTCGACGAGGCCGTGAACAAGGCCGAGATCGGCAAAATCGTCGGACCGGTCAAGACCCAGTTCGGCTGGCACGTCATTCGTGTTGACGAGCGGCGCGCGGCCGGTTCCAAGCCCCTCGATGAAGTGAAAGAGCAGATCCGCGACCAGCTGCTCCCCGAAAAGCAGAAGGCGGCCCTCGAACAGTATGTCGCCGATCTGAAAAAAGCGCATCCAATCCAGGAATTCGCCGACAAGCTGTAATCGACACCGCGCAGTCCGGCTCCCCGGGGAGCCGGACTGTTCCAGAAACAAAACCCGACACGGCTGAAATCGAATGATTGATCAGATCACAAGAAGCGGATTGAAACTGTTGCCCGCTTCAACAACCAAAAATTCAGGAGGTTCTCGAAGACCTGCCATGTCAAATGCCATAACGTATGTCATCTTGACGGTGGTGGCGGGCTTCGTGGGATATCTCATTTCCGGCATGATGCGCCGTCGCCAGGACGAAGAGCTTCTGGCGAAAGCGCAGACGGACGGAAAAAAGATTCTCGACGACGCCAAGACCGCCGCGCAGACCGAACTAGAACAGGCTCAGAAACGGGCCAGGGAGATCAAGGAAAAGGAGCTTCTGCTCCGAAAAAACACCGAAAAGGAAGCGAAGAAGCGTAAGCACGAGCTCGACAAGCTCGAAGCACAGCTTCTCGGCAAAATGGAGAAGGTCGACGCCAAGGCCGATCTTCTCGAAAAGCGCAGCGACGAATTCCGGCAGCGGGAACAGACGCTCGATACCCAGCGCCAGGAGATCGACAAGATGATCGAAGCCCAGCGCCGTGAACTCGAGCGGGTCGCGGGACTCAGCCCCGAGCAGGCGCGCGAGCAGCTGCTGAAAAAGGTCGAGGAAGACCTCCAGTATGACATCGCCGTCAAGATCAAGGATGCCGAACAGCGGATCAAGGAAACTGCCGACAAGAAATCGCGAGAAGTTATAGCCAGCGCTATACAACGATGCGCGACCGATCATACCGTCGACCCGATCGTCTCGGTCGTCGAGCTTCCGAGCGAGGAAATGAAGGGGCGCATCATCGGCCGCGAAGGCCGCAACATCCGTACCTTCGAGAACATCACCGGCGTTGACGTCATCATCGATGACACCCCCGAAGCCGTCGTCCTCTCGGGATTCGACCCGATCAAGCGGGAAACGGCGCGCGTCACCCTCGAGATGCTCACGCTCGACGGCCGCATCCACCCCGCGAAGATCGAGGAGATGTACGAGAAGGCGAAGAAGGAAATTCAGCTCCGGATCAAAGAAGCCGGCGAACAGGCGATGCTCGCTCTTGGCATTCCCGCCCTGCAACCCGAACTGGTCGAGATCGTCGGCCGACTGAACTATCGTACCTCCTACGGTCAGAATGTGCTTCAGCACTCGATCGAAGTGGCGCATCTGGCCAGCAACCTGGCCGCCGAGATCGGCGCGAATATCCCGCTCGCGAAGCGGGCCGGCCTGCTGCATGACATCGGCAAGGTCATCGAGAGCGACGAGGGAAACCACGCCTCGCTCGGCGCCGACTTCGCCCGCAAGTTCCAGGAATCGCCCAAGGTTGTCAATGCGATCGGTGCCCACCACGAGGACCAGCCGTTCGAGTCCGTCGAGGCCGTGCTCGTCGCCGCCGCCGATGCCATCTCGGCCTCCCGCCGCGGCGCCCGCAACGAGTCGCTCGATGCCTATGTGAAGCGCCTCGAAAACCTCGAGGCGATCGCGAAGGGCTTCGACGGCGTCAGCTCGGCGTATGCCATCCAGGCCGGTCGCGAGATCCGCATCATTGTCAACCCCGAGAGGGTCGACGACGGTGCGGCGCCCAAACTGTGCCGGGACATCACGAAAAAGATCGAGAGCGATCTCGAATACCCCGGACAGGTCAAAGTGGTCCTCATCCGCGAGGTGCGCAGCGTGGAAGTCGCGCACTGACGGGAATTGCCTCATCGGTCGGCGCCGGGAAGCGGAAAACCGTTCCCCGGCGCCGTTTTCTTCCGACAAGGCCCGATCCCGCCTGAAGCCGGTCGATGGCATGATGAAAAGAGACCAGTGAGGTTCGATGCGAATTCTTATACTTGGTGATATATATGGAAAACCGGGGCGTCGTGCCGCATGCGAACTGGCCGGCGAATTGCGGACACGCTGGGGAGCGGACTGGGTCATCGCGAATGGCGAGAATGCGACGGCCGGCGCCGGACTTTCCGCGCGTCACAGAAACGGCCTCCTGGCGGCGGGGATCGACCTGCTGACGAGCGGCAACCACATCTTCGCCCGGCCCGACTGGATCGACCTCCTGAAGGGCGACGACGGAACGGTGCTTCGGCCGCACAATCTGGGTGGCGATGCCCTGCCCGGGAAGGGGTGGACCGTCCTGGGGGCAGGCACGCCGCTGGCGCTGGGCGTCATCAATCTCGCGGGGCGCGTGTTCATGGAGCCAGGAGATTGCCCGTTTCGGACGGCTGACAGGCTGCTG
>JAKJFL010000446.1:0-3512 GCA_022704935.1 Candidatus Rifleibacteriota bacterium | reverse complement strand
TCTCAGCGGCCGGCTGTTCCTGGGGTTCTTCGGAAATACCCGGCTTGGCTTCCTGAGACGGCTTGCCCGGCTGCACCGTCGGGGGTTCGGCGCTTTTCGCCTTTTCGGCAAGTTCGCCGAGGAGGGACTTCAGGGCGGAATCGCTCTTGAGGCCGGGAAAGCCGGTCGCCTGTTTGAGCAGGCGCAACGCCCCCGCGGGATCCTTTTCCGCACGGACGGTGGCGGCTTTCATGTATTTGTCGCGGATCTCGGCCGTCAGTTCTTTCACGCGGTCCTTTTCTCCGTCTGCGTCGAGAGACTTCAGCTTCCCGATGAGCGGCCTGGGCTGGGAGAATCCAGGTTTGAAAGCCTTCGTCTCCTTCTCGGCGGAAGCGAGGAGGCCGGCGCGATCTTTCTCTTTTTCCTGCTGGGACTTCCTGGAAGATGCGGCTTTTTCAGCTTCGAGTGCTTCATGCGCGAGGCCGAGCTTCGCTTTCGTCGCGGGCTGATCGGGATCGATCGCGAGAGAGCGTTCATACATGGCCACCGCGGCATTCTTGTCGGAAACGAGCTTCATGTCGGCTGCGAGCGCAATCCTGGAGGCCAGCTGGCGCTTCAGCGGCGCGACCTGGTCGGCACCGGCAAGAACCCCGAGTGCGTCGAGCCTGCCCTGGATCTTCGACGGATCTTCCTCGCCGGTGAACGCGTCGATTTCCTTGCGGACAGCCTCGAAGTGTGCGTCGAGCGTTCCGCGCGCCGGTTCGGCTGCGGGCGGCTGCTGGGGCTGCGCGATCGGCGGGGAAGCAGCGGGAGATGCGGCAACGGTCTCTACGGGGGCGGGTTCCGATGCCCGAGCCGTCGGGACGGTCTCCGGTTCAGGCTCGACGACCGGGGCTGAAGCGGCAGTAACGGACGATGCGACGGATGTGACCGCTTCCGAGGCAGGAGGAAGCGCGACGACGAGCGGCTCCGATGCCTCGATCGGGAGGGTGACGAGCGACGGTTCCGATGCCGTGAGAGAAACTGGTTCGGTTGCCGGGACGAGGATTTCGGTGACCGCTGAAGCCGTGATGGGAGTCTCCGCGCTTGGAATGGATGGCGAAGGCGTGGCGGCTGGAGTATAGTCAGGTATATATAAAGCGAGTGATGCAATTCGTTCGGCGCGACCGTCCGACGGAACGATCGGCCCCGCTTTCCGGGAATACTGCCAGAAGAGAAGGCCGGCGACAAGCACGACGGCGGCGGAAAGGACGAACCTGGATTTCGACGAAGAAACGGTTTCGACGAACAGCCCTTCCGCGGCCGAGCGCCGCAGACTGTCGCGGCGCTTCGCCAGATCCATCCGGACCCCGTCGACGGGATACTTCTGCAGATGCTCGTCGAGCATGGAAATGATCTCGTCCGTCGTCGGCCGCTCGCCGGGCTGTTTGTCGAGCATGCGCCGGATCATCGGCACGAGGGCGGCCAGGGCCGGATCGGTCGGCAGGGAAGGCATGGGCAGTGTGCCCTGCACCTGCTTGAGGGCGATGGAAAGCTCCGGGTTCGAGTCGTTGTCGGCCGTGAAGGGCGGCGATCCGAAGATCATCTCCCAGAGGACGATGCCGATCGAATAGACGTCGGAAGCCGGCGTGAGGGCCGACCCGCTGGTGCACTGCTCGGGCGACATGTATTGGGGAGTGCCCAGGGTCATGCCGACCCGTGTCATGGCCGCTTCCGTCTTCGCGATGCCGAAATCGAAAATTTTCAGGGTGCCGTCGCGCGTCACCATGAGGTTGCTTGGCTTGAGGTCGCGATGAATGATGCCCTTCATGTGGCAGGCCCGGATGCCGTCGAGCAGCTGGAGCATCAGGGGGACGATGCGCCGGTGCTCGGGAACGCCGGTCTTTTTGATGTCGCTGAGGAGCATCCCGTCGATGTATTCCATGACGAGGAACGGTCGCCCGGTCGACTTGTCGCGGGAAGAGGCGTAGATGGCCAGTACGTTGGGATGGCCGACCGTCGCGAGAAGCTGGCCTTCCTTGATGAACCGGTCGACGACCGTCTCGTCAGTCGAAATGCTCGCGTTCAGCACCTTGATCGCGACGGGGCGGTTCAGCGCCGTGTCGAGGGCCTTGTAGACGGTGCCCATGCCGCCCTGGCCGAGAACACGTTCCAGACGGTAGATGTCGCCGATCGTGGCGGGATCGGAGGCGGTCGTTGCTATCCCGGGGGCCGGCGCCTTCATCCGCTTCTTCAGGGCTTCGATGATATCCGGGACGGTCGGCCGGTCCTCGGGTTTCTTGGCAAGCATCTTGTGCAGAAGCTCGGCGAACGGCGCAGTGCGTGGGTCGTCGTTGATGCGATCGATCGGTACGGGCTCGTTGAGATGTTTCAGCGCGATCGACAGGGCGGGGTCCGTCGCGCCGGAATCGATGTCGAACGGCACCTTGCCGGCAAGCATCTCCCAGAACATGATGCCGATCGAGTAAATGTCGGCGGCGGCGGTGATGTCGGCTTTTCCGAGACACTGCTCGGGCGCCATGTAATGCGGGGTGCCCAGCGTCACGCCGGTGCGCGTCACCTTGCGGGCGGTTTTCGCGACACCGAAATCGACGATTTTCAGCTGGCCCGAACGGTTGATCAGCACGTTGGCGGGCTTGAGGTCGCGATGGATGATGCCTTTCTGATGGCAGGCGTGAATGCCTTCGAGAAGCTCGATGAACAGCTGCAGCAGCCGGGGAAGATCGCCGCGGAGCGTGTGCTCGGCCGCTTCCAGCGTGAGACCGTCGACGAGTTCCATGACGAGGAATGGGGCGTTCGTCGCCTCATCGGTGTCGGATGCGTAGACGTCGATGACGGCGCGGTGTTTTATCGTCGCCAGTATTCTTCCCTCGTTGAGGAACCGCTGGACGAGGTCCTTTTCGCCGACGGATTCGGGGTGCAGGAACTTGAGGGCCACCTCGCGACCGAGGTTGACGTCGACGGCCTTGTAGACCTGACTCATGCCGCCCGACCCCAATTGGGAAACGATGCGGTAATGCCGGCCTACGATGGTGTTCGGTTCAAACATGCGGTTTCTGTCCTCTTCGGGCGACGGCCGTTGCGATATCCAACGCGTACATCGTCTCACCGTATTCTACGCGCGTCCCCATCATCATTCAAGCTTTCCGGCGGAGGGAGCCTTCGTCGGAACCGACAGGTGTTAAAAACGGTTTGGTTGAGGTATGCTCGTTTTGATGTGTGGAGAAGCAGCGTGTCGCTGACCATCGTCGGAACGGTTCATCTCGATCCCGCCGGCTACGGCCGGCTTCTTCACGCGCTCGCGGCCATAGGACCGGATCTTGTCACCGTCGACGTCAGCCGGTTCGCCGTCGAGTTCCGGCGGTCGCGCGGCCCCGCGTTCCTCGACCGCATCTCCCGTTTCAGAGGTGCCGACGGAACCCTGCCGCCCGCGCTCGAGGCTGTCGCAGCCCAGCTCGCCGTTCCGTACGAACTCCGTGCCGCCGAGGATTGGTGCAGGGCCTCTTCCGCCCTGCTCACACAGGTCGGGAACG
>JAKJFL010000445.1:0-3516 GCA_022704935.1 Candidatus Rifleibacteriota bacterium | reverse complement strand
CAACGTCGCGCTGAACATCGGTGAGGTCGCCGACGGCCGCTGGGAAGAGCAGGGCCGCACCATGCGCGCGCTGCTGGGCGACCCCGTCAACCGCGCCGCCGTCATGCTGAACGGCAAGCAGAAGGGTATTTTCGCGACGCCCCCGATCGTCGACGTGCTCGGCCCGCGGGTGAAGACCGAGAAGTTCTCGCTTCGCATGACGTCCGGCAACGGCCAGGACGAGACCGTCTACAAGCTCATATCTCTAGTATTATAGAATAAACCCGATCATTCCTCGAGCCCTGCGGCCTGCCGCAGGGCTTTCGTTTCGGCGTCGGTCAGGAGGCGGGTCGCGCCCGGGCCCAGCGTGCCGAGGGTGATCGGGCCGAAGCTGATGCGATGAAGCGCCGTCACATCCCGGCCAAGCACCGCGAACATCCGCCTGATCTGCCTCTTGCGGCCTTCACGCAGGGCGACGAGATACACGCCGGGCTGCTTCGAAGCCTGCAGGCGACACGGCGCCGTCAGGCCATCATCGAGTTCGAGTCCCGAGGTGAACCGTCGCTGTTCGTCGGCAGACAGAGGGGTTCCGCGAATCTCGACCCGATACCCCTTCTCGACCTTATAACGCGGGTGCAAAAGCCGATTCGCGAGTTCTCCGTCATCCGTCATCAGCAAGAGGCCGGTCGAATCGAGATCGAGCCGGCCGATCGGGAACAGACGGGGAAGACCCTTCGGAAGAAGGTCGGGAAGCGCCTTTCTGCCGTGTTCGTCAGACATGGTGGAAACATATCCGAGAGGTTTGTACAGGGCAAGATAGCACCGTCGCCCCGTGGAGGGGGCAGTCACCCTGCGGCCGTCGACCTCGATCGTATCGACGTCCGGATCAGCTTTGACACCCTGCTGGTCCACCACCTGGCCGTTGAGCCTGATGCGACCGGCCTCGATCCACTCCTCGACGGCGCGTCTTGACGCGATGCCCCAGGAGGCCAGCAGTTTCGTGAGACGGATGGGTTCCATGACGCTTCAGCGCGCGACGCGACGTGCCGTCACCGAGAAGGACATCAGGCGGCCAGCCATGTGATCGCGATAACTGCCCCTCTCGAAAAACGGATCTATAACACCAGGTATTTTTTGAAGCGCCGGGAACAAATCGGAAAAGATGAGACGGCTTTTCAGCGTCAGTCCCGTCATCGCGAAGCGGTCAGGCCGTTCCACCGCGACGCCGGTGACGATCAGTCCTTTCTCGAGCTCCTGCTCCGGCCTGTTCCATGGCAGCGATGCCCGGACAAGCGTGTCGGCCGTCGCAATGATCGCCGCAGAATCGGGGGAGTCGCTTTCCGAGAGAATCAGCGTTGTACGGCACCGGGAGCCCGGAGGACAGTCGATGGAAAGAGACCGGATACGCTTGCCGTACTCGCCCCGCAGCTTCTCGAACAGCCTCGTCGTTTCGGAAAAATCACACGCGACGACCAGCCTTCTCCCCCCCTGAACGTTCCTGTCCTCGAGGAGTTCCGCAAAGCCGAGGAAGCGGCCAAGCGAGGTATCGACGGAGACGTTCCGGTTGGCGCTTCCGGCAGACGCCCGTCCGAAGCCGACCGTCAGCGCACCGCTCTCGAGGCTTTCCCGCCGTTTCGCGCCCTGGTAGGTCAGTCCAAGGGTTGCCGCGACGGGCTTCAGGGATTCCACATCCTGTTCGCTCGTCACGACGGCGTTCATCTGTATCCCAGAAGGGGTCCAGGAAAACTGCAGGCCGCCGCGACGCGCAGAGGGCCAGGGGGCGCTCAACAGCCCGACCATCTCCGCGAGCGGCGAGACAGCCTGCTCAGCCTGCTGGCCGGATACGGACGACGAGCCCGTCAGCAGCGTCACGGCCCAGGTCGGCGGCGCGAGCGGCACGGCATCGGCCTTGAGAATGTTCTGCCCGTTCTCTCGGGCAATCATCGCGCCTGCATCTGCAAGCTGTTCCGGGGTGAGATGCAGAACCATTTTCTGAAGCCGGCTTCCGTCGGGCGCCATCTGGACGCTGATTTCGCGCAGATCGCTGCCGCTTCCAAGTCGTTCGAATCGGCCCAGCAGATCAGCAGCTGGCATGAGCGCGGTATCATCGCTCAGGTCGAGGGTGAAAACATGCACGCTCCCCACCGTCGAGCGGGAGATCGTTTTCGACCCCGCCGGAATGGCGCTGCCTCCGCGTTTCAGGGTGGCCGACAATCCGCTCAGGGTCGGCGCGACGATCTGCAGAGAGCGAGGCCCTTTCGCCTCGATGGCGCAGCTGTACAGCCTGACGTCCTCGATCGATGGCCGGGCCATGTTGAAAACCGGCATTTCGTCGAAGGGAACGAGCCGGGCCAGGGCATCGCCGCTCCCACCGTCCACGGCCTCGGCGTTCAGTCGCAGCGTGAGATCGAACAGCGCCGCACCATCAGGAGAAGTCGCGGAAACGGACGGTTTCACAACGAGCTTCTCGACCAGAACGGTTCTTTTCCGGCGAAGCTTCTCCACGAGCCGCTTCACATCGGCGATCCCCGGGGCCACGACGGAGAGATCGACCAGGGCCTCTCCTCCGGCAGGAGCGGCTGTCAGCGAGCATCTGCTCAGCTCGAGTTCGACCTCGGCGGCCGAGCTCATCAGTTCCCCGACGATATCGTTGGAATCACGCAATGTCGAAACCGCATCGGGAAGAGCGGAGGGCGATCGCGCGAAAACCGGCTCACACGAGAATGTCGCGACCGTGCAGGCGATCAGTCCAAGATACGAAAGCTGGCGAAGCATGGCGGTTCCTCCATTCCGGTAGGTATCCACTGCCGGCGGCCGGCCGCCGCCGCCGCGGTCAGGAGGCCGCGGGGAACTCGATCGTGACGAGCGTGTTCGCTCCGGGCGTGCTCTTGACGAGGATCTGGCCGCCACCCGCGCTCATCAGTTTCCGGCTGACGGACAGGCCGAGACCGAGCGTCTTCCGACCGAGCGGGGAAAACGGCGTGAAGAGTCGCGCCTGGTCTTCCGGGGAAATGCCGGCGCCGTTGTCGAAGATGACGAGTTCGACGCGATTGATGGCGCCGGGTTTGAGCCGGCTCATGAACTTCAGCTCGCCGTTCGGCTTCAAGGCCATCAGGCTGTTCACGACGATGTTGGCGACCACGTGCCTGAAAAATTCTATATCGAAAGAAATATTCGGAAGATCCTTCGCGAGGTTTTTCGCCACCTTGAGACCCTGTCCGATGTCCGTTCGGCCCGAGAGAAGCCGCGCCGTCACGACATGATGCCGGAGTTTTCCGATGATCTCCGTGTCGACCAGCTCGTTCAGCGGCAGGGCGGACTTCGATGCGGCGGGCGTGCTGAAGTGATACATCATGTTCCGGATGTTGAAATCCATTTTCTGACCCTGGGCCTGGATGATCGGAAGCGCCTTCGCGGGATCTCCTCCCTGGGCCAGGCTCTGGATCTGCGCCAGGGGATCGGCCAGGTTCGACTTGAGCGCCTCGGCCCCGATGGAAACCGTGCCGCCGGCCGGCGCAGCGAGCTTGTCGAGGCTCG
>JAKJFL010000444.1:0-3520 GCA_022704935.1 Candidatus Rifleibacteriota bacterium | reverse complement strand
GTGACGGTGTTTGCGACCGGAAGCGAACTTGTCGAGCCGCATGTGAAGCCTGGTGCCGCCCAGATTCGCAACGGCAACGGCGGTCAGCTCGCTTCACAAATCCGCGCCGTCGGCGGCGATCCACGGAATGGTGGGATCCTCGCCGATGATGAGGCGTTGATGACCGAAGCAGTTAGAAGCTCGATGCCGTTATCGGATCTGATCATCGTGAGCGGAGGTGTTTCGACGGGTGATTACGACCTGGTGCCCGGAATTCTAGGAAAACTCGGTTTCGAGATCGTGTACAAGAGCGTTGCCATCCAGCCCGGCCGTCCGACACTGTTCGGAAAATGTGATTCGGTCTTCTGCTGTGGTCTGCCTGGAAATCCCGTCGCGGCGTTCGTGATGTTCGAACTGCTCGTGAAACCGTTTGTTTTCCGGATGATGGGCCATGACTATCGGCCGCTGGACGTCGAGGCGCGCGTGACGACGCCGCTGAGCCGCGATGGCGCGAGGAGGCAGGCTTGTATTCCGGTGAGATTTCTGGCTCCAGATCTCGTCGACCCCCTCCCGTATCACGGCCCGGCTCACATCAGCTCGCTGGTCGGGGCGGATGGATTCATCGTAACGCCTCCCGGGGGAATTTCCCTGAAAACCGGAGACAGGATACTGGTTCGGACAATAGACAGGTGAGTTTTCTCGATTCCTGCATGACAAACGTTCCCGTTCGTGCTGGGCCCGTCGAAGCTTGAGAGGCTCAGGGTGAGCGGGTTTTTCATTCTCCAGGGCTCTCTGGCATGTCATTGGCCCAAGCTCAAACCTTGTGGTCGGCAGGTATAAGGTGATACGAAAAAACATGCGGTGATGGTCGTCACCGCATGTTTCCTTGGTGGATGGCTTGTTATTCGGCGGTTGGAGCGGTTGCCAGCTCTTCCTGCGCTTCGGGAGCGAGGAGGCCAATTCCGACGACGGTCCAGCCGGCGAGAATGCCGTAGGTCGCGAGGACGGCCGGATTGTTGGCGAGGGTCAGGAACGACATATCGATGCCCATGGAACGTCCCGCTATGGGAAGGGCATACCCGATGACCGAAGCGATGATGCCGCTCGTCACCAGCCCTCTGTTCACCTTGGGGAAGAACAACCCGCAGCAGATGGGAAGGAACGTGGCGGTGAACAGCAGGTAGACGCCATACTGGGCAAAGATTGCAACCGAGCCGCCTGTCGGATTTCTAAGCTGGTACCAGGCCATACCGATGCAGATCATGCCGGCGATGACGAGCGCCGTACGACCGAAAGTGAGAGCGCGCCGGGAGACCGCTTCGGGATCTTCACCAGGAATGGGAGTCCGGAGAGCGAGATACAGGTCCGACGAGAAGATGGCGGATAGCGCCAGAAGGAGGCCTTCGAGGGTCGAGATGCCTGCGCAGAGCAGCCCGATGGCGATCAGCACCTGGACAGGGCTGGAAAAATTCACGGCGATATAGGTCGGAACGACCTTGTCCATCGTGACGACCTGGGTCAGGGTGGCCCGCGCGTAGAGGCCGACGACCAGGACTGCGAGGAAGATGGTTCCGGCGATGACGGCGGTTGCGAGATACTTTTTCACCTGGACTTCGTTCTTGAGCATCAGCGACTTGGCCAGGATATGCGGCTGGCAGACGATGGCAAGACCGACCAGGAAATTGCAGACGAACACTTCGAACACGTTCCGGAAATAGAGTGATGTCGGGTTCGTCAGTCCGGTCAGCTGCGGATCGATGTTGCCGATTGAGGAGAGAAGTCCTCCTTCTTTCAGGAAGAGAGGCAGACCGCTTCCGATCAGGATCAGGGCGACGATCAGCATGATGACGGCCTGCACGGCATTGGTGTACGTCGATGTATTCGCTCCGCCGATCAGGGTGTAGCTGAAAACGAAAACCATTACGGCTACGACCAGCCAGGAGAGCGCCGAAATACCCTGGAGCTGGAGAAGGGAGCCGAGGGTAAGCGCAAGGGCGACCGCGATGAGGACGATGAAGCTCATGAGCGAGAGGGAAAGCAGTGCAAAAAAGATGCGAAGCCCAGTGGATTCATAGCGGGCTCCGATCCATTGCGGGATTGTCAGTGCTTTCACCTTGTTGCCGATCATGCGGAAACGGTTGGAGAGAATGATCAGGCCGAGCATGATTCCGGAGCCGGCGGCAAAACCGTAGCCGAGGAGGGCGGAGAGACCATACTGATAGACGAGGCCGGGGTTGACCACGAAGGTCGCTACACTCGTCAGCTGCGCGGTCAGCGAGAGGCCGACCCAGACGGGGCCGATATCGCCGCTGCCGACGGTGAAGCTCGAAAGATCTTTTGTGCGGCGCATTCCCTGAAATGTCAAAAACAGGGTGACGGCTACATACAGTGAAAGACCGATGAAAACGATTGTTGAGTGCCCCACGTTCCCTCCCGAAAAACTCTGATGTGATTGCCCTGCAAAATACATGATGCCACATCAGCCTCGACAATGCAATGAAAATTGTGCGATGCAATATCAAGGATGGCGAAATGCGGGGAGATCGGCGTCGACCGGTGAAACCGGATATGTTCGTTTGCCGCGAGATCAGGGCATGACAACGTGATCCCGGGAATCGAAGAGGGAGAAACTCGAGACGCATCGCAGTGCGTGCGGCATGAATATGCGCCGGTAATTCAGCGCTCCGCGGCGTTGCCTTGCTCAGGGGCGGGGGAGGCGAGAAGTTCGGCGGCGCAGGCGGGAACGGCGGCAAAGCGCCCCTTCGCGTCGAGGCGCAGACGGGAGAAGGGCATCTGCGGGTCGTGGGTGAAGAACAGGTAGCCTTCACGCCGGGCGACTTCGTTCAGTAGTGATTGCTTTTCTTCGAGAAGAAGCTCGGGGAATCGGTCATACCCCATCGAGATCGTCGGCAGGACCCAGGCGGCCCCGGGGATCAGGTCGGCGACGAATGCAAGAGGCCCGGCGGGCGCCTCGATCCAGGAGATCAGCATGCCGGGCGTGTGCCCGTCCGAGATCGTGAACCGGACGAGGGGGGCGAGGTCCGTATCGGCCGAGTCGGGGATGAGCGTCATCCGGCCGGATGTTTCGAGAAGATCGTTCAGGACCGGAACGAACGAGGCTCGGTCTCGGGAATGGGGCGAACACGCCCGCCGCCATTGCTTTTCACCGATATAATATCGCGCGTTCGGGAACAGCAGGCGCGGCTCGCCATCTTCGAACGCCGACAGCATGCCGCCAGCGTGGTCGAAGTGGAGGTGAGAGAGAACGACGGCGTCGATCTCCTCCTCGCGGATGCCCGCGTTGACCAGACTCTCGAGAAGCATGTGGTGAGCCGGATTGACGCCAAACCGCTCCTTCATCTTCTGGTCGAAGAACGCTCCGATGCCGGCTTCGAACAGCAGGGTCCGGCCGTCGTCGGTCTTCGCGAGAAGCGAGCGGCAGGCGAGATCGATGCGGTTGCTCTCGTCGGGTTTCGACCAGTTCTTCCACATCTCGCGCGGCGCGTTTCCGAACATCGCTCCGCCGTCGAGGCGCTGGCGG
>JAKJFL010000443.1:0-3523 GCA_022704935.1 Candidatus Rifleibacteriota bacterium | reverse complement strand
AAGGGCGGGTTTCAAACCCGCCCCTACAGCCCCCTTTGGGGTGTAGCACATCGCGACAAGCCTGGGGAATACCTTCATGTTTCTGCGTCTCTGTGACTGGCATGCAGGTTTCGGCTCGAGAACCAATCCGCAGATGACGCTGATGGTGCAGATGGAATCTCTGTGGTGATGGGATTCTTCGGAATCAGGCCATTGTTGGCAGGATGGCGTTGACGGCGGCGCATCCCCTTTCCGAAGCAGATCCGAATCAGAATTCTTGTGCGTTGCAAAATTTTTCTTTGCAATCGATCTTGCGCCGTGCTACCATCACCTCCAACACTCCAAGCCTTCCATGGGTTTCGAGGCGGCCGAGCCGAGTATGGAGAATTTTGCAGAACAAAATTTTTCAGCCGACCGGAGTCCGGACGGGACGGGGTGACTCACTGCCTATCGGAAGGGGAATGACATGAGCAAGGTTTGCATCATCGGGGCCTACAACACCGAGTTCGGCGCCTTCGTGAAGAAAGACAAGATGTCCGGGCTGATGACCGACACCCGGACCTACTACGATCTGCTGATCGAAGCTGGCCGCGGCGCGATCAAGGACGCCGGCCTCCAGGCGAAGGACATCGACGCCATCTGGGTCGGCTCCTGCTCGCCCGGCTCGTTCCTGAACCAGGAACACGTGGCACCCATCGCCGCGGAGATCGATCCGGCCCTGCGTTTCAAGCCGATGAGCCGGTCGGAGTGTGCCTGCGCCTCCTCGTCGATCGCACTCTATAACGCTATCTACGGAATAGAATCCGGCCGTTTCCGGAACATTCTGGTCATCGGCGTGGAGAAGATGAACCTGCTCCCGACGCCTCAGATGACCCAGGTTCTGGCCGGTTGCTCGCACTGGCCGTCCGAAGGTTCACGAGGCATGACCTTCCCAATGCTGTTCGCCGAGTATGCCAAGGGATACCAGAAGCGGTACGGCATCTCCGACGAGGAGCTTCAGAAGATGCTCGGAACCGTGGCTGCTCTCGGATACAAGAACGGCGCCGAGAATCCCCTTGCCCACATGCGCACCGGTCCCGCCACCTACGAGGAGATCGTGAAGCTGAACGAGGTCGACCCGAAGGGCAAGTGCAAGAACATGATGATCGCCGCGCCCCTGCGGCTGCACGACTGCTCGCTGGTGTCCGACGGCGCCGCCGCTCTGGTCATAACCGCCGAGTCCAACGTCCCCGACAGGAAACGCGCGGTCCGGATCGCCGGCATCGGCCATTCCTGCGAGCGCCTGCCCGAGAACGTCCGCCCCAACATGCACGAACTGATGGCCGGCAAGGACGCGGCCGCCAAGGCCTACGCCGAAGCGGGCATCAAGTCTTCAGACATCGACATCGCCGAAGTCCACGACTGCTTCACCATCAATCAGATTCTCTCCACCGAGGCACTGGGTTTCTCGGCCGACGGCAGGGCCGGGCACGACTACATGGCCGGCCGCTTCACCCGCGACGATCCCAAGGTCGCCGTCAACCTGTCCGGCGGTCTCAAGGCCAAGGGCCATCCGGTCGGCGCCACCGGAGCCTCGATGCACGCACTTCTGTACAAACAGATCATCGGCGAGCCCATCGGCGTGAAGGCCCGCAAGGCCGACATCGGCGTCGCCTTCAACGTGGGCGGCTCGGCCGTGACCAACTGCGTCACCGTCCTCAAGAAGTTCTGACGAAGCGACGCGAACGGGAGACGATCATGAAGAAACTGCTCTACAACGACCTGGAGTTCGAGATCGAGAAAACCGGCCCCACCTGGGAAATCCGGCGCGCGGGCGCGGTGGTCGCCACCGGCCTGTATGTGGGGCTTCCCGACGCCGAAGCCGAGGCGAAAGCCGTGGCGCTGGCGAGAACCATGTATCCGGTGGGCGTGAAGGTGGTCGGCCCGGACGTGGCCCATCCCATCACGGTCGGGGATATCAAATACTATCCGCCCGACGTGGCGCATCCGAACTTCGTTTCCTGGGAAAAGGACAGCCCGTCCTTCCCCAAGCAGCTCTGAGCCTGCGTTTGTTGCAGGCCGGCACGACGAACGACAACGAATCGAGGAAGAGACGATGGAAATCAAAGGTAGTGTGGCTCTGGTAACGGGCGGCGGAAACGGCATCGGCGAAGCCGTCGTCAAGCATCTGGTGAAGAAGGGCGCCAAGGTCGCGATCGTCGACATGTCGCAGAAGGGCATCGACCGTGTCGTGTCCGAGATCAAGGCCATGGGCGGCGAGGCCATCGGCGTTCAGGGCAACGTGACAAGCGAAGCCGACACCGCCAAGTTCATCAAGGCCGCGATCGATGCTTTCGGGCAGCTCAACATCGTGGTTTCCTGCGCGGGAATCATCAAGGACAGCATGATCCTGACCCTGGACAAGGAGACCGGCAAGGTGGCCCGGAAAATGGGGCTCGACCGGTGGCAGCCCGTGCTCGACGTCAACCTGACCGGCACGTTCCTCACCCTCCGCGACGCGGCCGAAGCCATGGTCAACGGCGGCTGGAAGGGCATTCTCGTGCCGATCTCGTCGGTGAACAAGGTCGGTCAGATCGGCCAGCTCAACTACTCCTCGGCCAAGGTCGCCGACGCCCTCCTGCCGAAGATCATGATCGGCGAGTTTTTGCAGCGCGGTATCCGCAACATCCGCTGTGTCGGCGTGGCCCCGGGTTACACCGCCACCCCGATGGTCGCCGGCATGAATCAGGAAGCCCTCAAGGAGATCTGCGCCGACGTGCACCTCGGCCGCCTGATCGAGCCCGACGAGATCGCCTCTCTCATCGCCCATGCCGTCGAGAACGAGGCCATCAATGCCACGACCCTCGAGATCACCGGCGGTCTTTGCTACAAGGGCGGCATCGCAAAATAAACTCTCCCCCAAAATGTTTTTCCACAGCTCCCCGCCTCTCATGAAGGAGGCGGGGAGCTTTCTTCATGGCACAATGACATAGCCGGAGGGGCGAATGGTTGCCCGAGGTGGAAAAATGTAGGACAATACGAACAGGTTATTGAGTCCTGGAGAGTGAAAACCGCCCGTTTGCCCTAAGCTTGTCGAAGCATGACCGGAGCCTTCCGAAGGGGATGAGAGCCTCTCGTGATGTGACGAGTTAAGCGCGAACGGGAACGCGAAATCGGCTTTTGTTATACAGGAATCGATAATGTTTGGGCCCTCGAGGTTCAAAAGGGCGGGCTTCAAACCCGCCCCTGTGACCTGTTTATAGAGATCTTCGAGTGCCCGGCGGTGAGAGTTGCTCGGAAAGAACGGAGAGGATGCCGCACGCGGGTGCGGACAAGCAAAATCTGCGGGCCTGCCCGTTCTGTCATTATTTATATCGGACGACATTGTTTTCTTTTTCAGTGTAAAACGGGAGAGCGCCCTATCATTTCCATGATTCGCACACGGGTTTCACATCCAGCATCGGTCATTATTCTGCTGATGACCGCGGTGTTCGTCTGCACCTCCATATTCACCGCACCAGAGGCATTTTCGCAGGAGAAGGCCGCCGGGCACAAAAAGCGGATT
>JAKJFL010000442.1:0-3525 GCA_022704935.1 Candidatus Rifleibacteriota bacterium | reverse complement strand
TGGCGGGCGACCTCGAGGTCGTATTCGGCGCGGCGGATCAGCATGTCGCGGTTTTCTTGCTGGAGATGCTGGATGGCGAGGGTTTTGACACGTAAAAGGTGCGTCATCGCTTCTTCCGATGTTATCCAGAGAGGCGTTTCCGGCGGAGCCGAACGGGGATACACACGCCTTATCATGTCGCGAAGCTCTTTTTGAGCCTGGACGAACTTGGTCTTGTACTGAACGTAGCCATCCTTGTTCTTCAGCCGGAAGTAGCATTCCGACATGCTGTCATACAGTTTCATGCGGTTCTGGAGGTCTTTTTCCGGAAGGTCCGACAGGATCTCGTTGAACTTGGAAAGGGCCTGGTCGAATTTGCCGGCGGCATACAGCGCATTCCCCATCGCGATTTCCGGGTGGTTGATCGCCGCCAGCCGTTTCGCTTCCTCGTAGGCCTCGTCACGGAGGGGGGCATCACCCTTTGGAAGCTTTCGTTTCGAAAGCGAGAGGGCCATCCCCTGATCGAAGGCCGCCATCGCGCCTTCGACACGATCCGTGTCCATGTGATGTTCGGCGAGAGCCATCTGGTGCGAAATCCCCGACGTCGAGCGATACGGGGTTTCCACCGTCCCTTTCGGGGACTTTTTGTATGTCGCGTAATCGACGTAAATCCGGTCGTGCGAGAAACGCTTGATGTTCGATTTGAAAATGGTGCTCAGAAAGTTGTAAATCAGTACAAGCAGAACGATCGTCACGACGACGACGGGCCAGCGTTTCGGTTCCATGGTTCAGAACCTGCCGTCCGCGTCCGTGCTGCAGAAGGTGCCGGGGTTCATTCCTTCGGCAAGCTTGACGCGGCTGTACAGTTTGGCGACGATGTCCAGTTCCTCGTCGCGCCGGTCGGAATGACGTTCGTCGATCCTGCTGTGGACCCTGAGGGTGATGAACGCCGTCGCCGACGCATTCGCCGCGTTCGCCGTATCGACGGGAACGATCTTCACGTAGTCCTCGCCGGAAGTCGCGGTCGGATTGAACTCCTGCGCATAGGGCTTGAAAATGAAGTCGGCGATATTCTCGAGAACGACTTTTTCCTTCGCTTCGTTCTCGGTGCCGGAATACTGCGAGGCCGGTCCTTCGGTGAAGGTCGGGGGCGTTTCCTGGAACCTGAGCTTGCCGGGGGTCTGTGTGCGCTTGACCTTGCCGTCGGTGCTCCAGACATACTCGACCTTCAACACGTCGATCTGCTGACGTGACGGGGGAATCGCGGCGCCGGTGCTGCCGTCGTAGTAGATGTCGTCGAGTGAGGTCCTTGTATATTGAAAACAATACATTCCAAGCTTCTTCTCGGTCGGGGTGACGGCGTAGAACCGGTAGCAGGCGGCGACGTCTCGGCTGATCTGGTCGAAGAACCAGCGAGCCTCCGACTGCATCTGGCTCATCGAGACGTTATACCGCATCGTTTCCCGGCCGCCGAAATAGATCTTCCACGCGTAGCCCATCAGGAACGTGACGATGACGACCGTCACCATCATCTCCATGAGGGTGAAACCCCGGCGTCGCTTCATCGTCTCAGTTTTCGGCATAATTCACCACCACGGTGCCGAAGCCGAGGCTGAAGGTGCGGTCGGGTTCGCGCCACCGGACTTCCATCTCGATGCGGTATTTCGTCGGGTTGGTCTCGTCGTCGGCATTTGCGACGACTTTCGTCTCGAAGCGCTCGTAGTATGTCGGCCAGGCGATCGATGTGTCATCGGATTCGACCATCTTGCCCTTGACCTGCTTCCAGTCGTGGAACAGGCCGAACGTCGGGTCGTCGAGCTCTCGTTTGACGCCGGCGAAGCCGAGACTACGGACTTCATCGATGATCGTCCGCCCGAGACTCTGGGCGATCATAAGGTTCTTCGCCTGGGCCGCCGTCTTGTGACTGCTCTGGAACAGCACGATCAGGGGCAGCATGCCGAACGAGAAGATGAGGATCGTCATCAGCAGCTCCGGCGTGGAAAACGCCGACCGGGGTCTGAAACGCAAAAAGCCGGGAAAACGCCCGGAAGAAGCATGGATCACTGGGTGACTCCGGAAAAATGCATGTGCTGGATCCGCGGGCTCATGACGACGACATGGGCCGCGATCTCGTGGGCTTCGGTGTTCGGTTTCGATGTCTCGTTGTCGCGCTCCTGGTCCTCCAGGAACTGGTTGATCGTCCAGACCTTGTCCGCGGTCTTCGTGAAATATAATGGATTGTTTACATCGTGGAAGACCCACAGGTCGCCGTCGATGCGGGACTTCTTCATGAAGAAGTTCACGTAGTTGCCGATGATCGAGTTCACCTTGTCCCGCAGGTCGGGCAGCTTGAGCGTCGTGCCCCACTGTGCCGGGATGTCCTCCGGGTTCATGCCGCAGTCCCGGAAGTCCTGTTCGGTCATGAGCCCGTCGGTGGTGCGTATGCCGGCGAGCGAAAACACCGACGCTTCGATCTTCTTCCCCTTGCCCTCGATGATCAGCTGGCACTGGTTCAGATCGGGCAGCGTGCCGTTGCTGTTGAACGGGTAGTAGACGATCGTCAGGTGGCTGTCGCTGCGCGTTCCGTCGTTGGCGCGGGCGGCGATGATGTTGCCGCGGATCACCGCCGGCTTGTAATTGTCGCCGACGAAGATCATGCCTTTTCCCTTGTAGACGACGGGGCCGAACGTCTCGAACGTGTCGAGCCAGTAGAGCCCGTCGAGAATCCAGAAGCCGTCCTTGTCTTTCGGGATCTCCGCCGTGCTTTTCAGCTTGTGTGTCGCTGCCTTGAAGAAATACTTGAAATTGGTGGGATAGAAGTTACGCAGGTCGGAATCGTTCATGGCCGTCGGGGATTTCGGATCCTGCGGCTTGATGACAAGGCCGACGAGGGAACTGCCGGCATGCCAGAGCAGCTTCGCCGGCGTGGTGATGTTTCGCCAGGCGCCCACGGCGAGATCCTTGACGCCGCTCCAGAGCGCGTCGAACAGACCTTCCGCGTCGCGGAAATTGCCGTAGTTGAGGCTGAACTCGGGCATCTCGAGGCGCGGGTAGTTGTTCGTGGTGTCGAGAATGCGGATGCCGGCGGCGTTCCGGATGATGAAATGCCGGACTTCGGCATAGATCTTCGTCTGCTCGTCGACATCGGCGTCGGTGAACAGATTGCGGTGTTCGATGCGCAGATCGGGGTCGGGGTCGGGCCAGGTGTCCTCGATCTGGTTCGGGGCGAACGCGGCTTTGCGGCGCTGCGGAACGTATTTCCAGGGGAAGCGGCAGAACGGGCCAGCCGGGAAGAACACCTGCTTTTTGCGCGTGCCCCGGATGTACTCCTTCTGGAGTTCGCTGATGCCGGTCGTGAGAAACTTTCCCAGGTCGGACCAGGTCGTTTTTTCACGTTGCGGCAGGTAGCCTTTCTTGTAGGTGTTGTATTCGAACATCTGCTTCTCGCTGCCGGACATCGTCTCGAGATCTTTCTTCGTGTTGTCGAGATTGTTCCACCAGGCGTAGTCTCGGCCTTCCCAGAGGGAGCGGGCGGGGTAGGAAAGA
>JAKJFL010000441.1:0-3529 GCA_022704935.1 Candidatus Rifleibacteriota bacterium | reverse complement strand
GGGTCTGGATACGTCGACAGCAGCTCCACGAGACCGGGAGCGAGCAGGACCGCCGCGCGGCTGTCATCCTTCATCGCAGCCTCGGCGGCTTTCAGAGCCTCGCGCACCATCGGCTGCTCCATCTTCGGCAGCCATTTCAGGAATCGCTTCGCTAGATCGATCCCTTCGAGCAGATCGCTCGAATGATCGACCTTCGCGTCAACCTTCTTCCGCGTATCCGCCGACCACGAACCGTACAGATCGCAGAAAGCCTCGATCGCGTATTCATGAGCGCCGATCTCGGTGACCGTGAATCGGCCCTGCCAGATGTCGAGTCCCTGGTTGATGCACCGCATCGGACTGCGATGCCACTCTTTCGAGCCTTTTTTCCTGTCGAGCAGCCAGACAACGATTTTGTCGTGGCCATCGCGGAACACGTCGGCGGTCACCTCGACGAAATCGCCGATTTCGCGCTTGATCGGATACCGCCCGTCATCGACCGCCGGCCGGACATTTTCGATGAGAATCCGCACGGGTTCGGGAATCTTGACCATCTTCACTTCTCCTTGCATAGTGAACGATACATATCAAGAGTCTGATTGGCGATGCTAGTCCAACTGAAGACGTCCTCCACGCGTTTCCGGCCTTTCAGCCCCATCGCAACGCGTTTTTTCTCGTCAGCCATCAACTCGTTCAGCCTGGCAGCCAGGTCTCGCGAAAAGGCCGGGGGATCGAGAGGCTCGAACGGGCTCCGGTCCATCTGCCGAATGGGAACGAGGTATCCCGTGTCTCCGTCGACGACCACCTCGGGAATTCCGCCGACGGCGCTTGCCACGACCGGCACCTCGCATGCCATCGCCTCGAGGTTGATGATGCCGAACGGCTCGTAGATCGAGGGACAGCAGAACACCGCGGCGTTCGAATACAGCTCGATCAGCGTTGGCCGGTCGACCATCTCGCGCACCCAGAACACGTTGCCCCGGGTCGAAGCGACACGGTCGACGCCCTGCTTCATTTCCTCGCCGATCTCGGGCGTGTCGGGGGCTCCCGCGCACAGAACGACGGGAATTTTCGGGTCGATATGCGGCAGGGCGTTAACGAGATGGATGATGCCCTTCTGGCGCGTGATGCGGCCGACGAAGAGGATGTACGGCTGATTCGGTACGCCAAGCCGGTCGAGCAGGGAGCGCGATGACTTTTTCCGGAACTCGTCGATGTCGATTCCGTTGTGGATGATATGGATCCGTTTCGGATCGACGGAAAAATACTTCAGAATATCGTCCTTCGTCCCCTGGCTGACGGCGATCAGGGCATCGGCCATCTCGATGGCCGTCTTTTCGACCCAGCAGGAGAAGTCATACCCGTTGCCGAGCTGCTCACGCTTCCAAGGCCGAAGCGGCTCGAGCGAGTGGGTTGTGAGAACGAGCGGAATACCGTAGTTGAGCTTGGCCCAGATTCCCGCCATGTGAGTGTACCAGGTGTGGCAGTGAACGAGGTTCGCATCGATCGCCGCCCCGACGAAACCGAGGTCCCGATCCAGGGTCGTCATGACGCCCCGAAGCTCTTTCGGAACGCCCGCATACGAATCGCGCAGCTGGTATCCGCGCACCTTCAGCCGCCCGCTCTCGGAATTCTGGTCACCGTAACACCGCACGTCGACATCGATCATCCGGGCAAGTTCGCGCGTCAGATACTCGACGTGCACGCCGGCGCCGCCGTACACATAGGGCGGATACTCGTTCGTCAGAAACAATGCCTTCACACATTCCCTCCTGGACACACGTTTTTACTCTCTGAAAGAACATTCTCACTCTCCCGGCGCGCCTTGTCAACAGAAGAACGACCGACAAAAAACCCCGGAAGCCTTCTTCCGGGGTTTTTGTATGGAACCGATTTTTACTTGCTGCCCTTGGCTTTCAGGGTATCGAACTGGGCCTTCGCGGCGTTCATTTCGACGATGATCTTCTTCGCATCTTCCTGGCGCCCCTGCTTCGTGAGCTCGCTATAGAGGTTGTAGAGCTCCTGATAGCGGGCATAGGCAAGCTGGACTTCGGATTCGTAGGTACCGATCGAACCGGTGGTATTTTCACCCGGGATCGTCAGAACATCGGAGTTGCCCGCAACGCTGCCGGACGTCGTGCCTGAGGTCTCACCGATCGTCACGCTGCCGTTCACACTCGTGTCACCGCCGAGAGGATTGCTGCCGGTGGGCATGGCGACGACACCGTTGTTCTGATTGTCCTTGCCGAAGACGCCGGCGATTTTATGAGCGGCCCAGTTGCCGACATATCCGCCGACCATGCCGCCGATGATCGTGCCGAACGGCGGGAAGATCGCCGAGCCAAGCATCGCGCCGACCGTGGAACCGACCGTCTGACCGGCGACGCCGATCCAGTCGATCTGCTTGAAGGCCTGCTTCAGAGAGAATTTGCCGTTCTTCAGATCGCCGGCGAGATAGGAACCCACCGAGCCGCCGACGATGGAACCGAAGGTCGGAGCCAGGGCTCCGAGGAAGCCGCCGACGACCGGAACCGCGGAGAGGAACGGGACGAAGAACGAACCGGCCGCCGCACCCGTCACGGAACCAACCACGCCACCGGCAAACTCGGCCGAGCAGACGGTCTTGAGAGCCTTCTTCGCGCTGGGCTTCTCACCGCGCATGATCTGCGTGGCAAGGTCGACACCCACGGTGATTCCGGCGGTCACGAGAATGTTCTTGGCGCTGAAACCAGACTTGAGGCTGTCCTTCACGTTCTGGAAGCCCTGGTTCGTCAGGGACTTGCCCGTATCATACCCAGAGCGGAACTTGCCGCTGATCTTGTCCTTGAAGCTCTGCTTGCCGTCGGTCGACTGACCGGCCTGCGTGCCATCCCCAGCCTGTCCAACCTGACCGGACTGGGCACCGTCTCCAACCTGGCCAGCCTGTGCGCCGTCACCGGTCTGCCCAGTCTGTCCTGTCTGACCGGTCTGGCCGGTCGCATCGCCTGAAGGAAGTCCGGCGCCGTCAGCATCACCGCCGGGCAGGCCGAGTCCGTCGGAATCAGACGGAAGAACCGGGTCGGAAGTCGATGACTGACCGCTCTGAGAGGAACCGGTGGTGGCAGATTCACGCTTGATGAACCGACCGGTTTCGGGATCGCGGGGATGGGCGGCCGGATCCCAGTTGCTCTTCGGCGAGGCATTCGTCTGAACGTTTGCATCACCCGCCACGGCCGCGCCGCCATTGTCGGCGACGATCGAACCGGAATTGCCCGAGGTGGTGGTGTTCGATGTAGTATTATTCGCAGTGGTATTATTCGTCGTCGCACTATTCGAAGTGCTTGTATTGGTGGTGGTAGTGTTCGTGGTGTTGCTGACGCTCGTGTTCGTATTCGTGGTGGTGCTCGTCGAACCGTCGCTCTTCACGAACCGGCCGGTCACGGGATCGCGCTGAGGCAGCTTGCGAACATTGTTGGCCGCCTGGTCGCCGCCGGACGTGGAAATGGCGCTTCCGCCCGAGGAGCTGGAAGAGCTCGAGGAACCGGAGCCTCCGCTCGAAACCGAGCTTCCA
>JAKJFL010000440.1:0-3531 GCA_022704935.1 Candidatus Rifleibacteriota bacterium | reverse complement strand
CCGGCGGGGGTGCTGATTCCCGACGAGTCGTTCGCCCCGATCCTCCCGCTCGTCAGGAAGATGCTCGACAAGTCGCCCGCAGCACGACCCCGTCTCGACGAACTCATTCAGGCACTCGACACGTATGTCGAGGCACATCTCGCGACAAATCAGGCTCTTCCAACACGGCGGAAATCGCACAGCCTGCGCACGAGCGGTATCCAGGAGCTCCTCTCGGGCGCCGAAGGCACGACGGCCGGCTCCTTCCTGAAGCGCCGATCCACGTGGCTCGGCGCCGGCGGCATCGCCGTCGCAGCCGCCCTCACCTACGCACTTTTCCTCGGCAGACCCGACAACACGAAGCTGCTGACGCTGCTCAAAGCCCAGCTCGAGCAGCAGATTGCCGCCGGCCAGCTCCAGGAGGCGGTCCGAACCCTTGCCGATCTCGAGTCCGAACCCGGCGGTTCCGAAGCCATCGCCCCCTTCCGAGGCAGGTTGGCCGAGCTTCTTTCCGAGAAAGCCCGGGCAAGTGCGGCGGCCGGCAATGCCTCCCCCGCCCTGGGTCTGTACGATCTCGCACGGCAGATCGATCCAGGAAACGCCACCGCGGCCGGCGGATTCGCCAGCATCAAAGCCTCAATCGAGGCCATGATCGCTGCGGAAGCGAACCGCACACGGCTCCTGAAACGGTCGCGCGAGCTGCTGCCTCTCATCCTGCCAGGATCGGGAACGGAGGAACTGGCAGGTCTTCTGGGCGGGCTTCGACAGGAGGGCATGGCAACCGAAGCATCATCGATCGAGTCCGTCTGGATAGATACTTTCCTGGCCTCGGGAGACGCCGCCTTGGCCAGCGATCCGACCAGGGCCCTGGAATTCTTCGACGAGATTCGAAAGCGATTTTCCGCAACGGAGGGCATCGACGACCGGATCACCGCCGCCCGCAAGCGGCAGGAGGAAGAACAGGCGCGCCTTCGCAAGTCCCATGAAACGGCCGAGCTGGTTGCCCGCCTCGATGAGGCATCCAGGGCGTTCACCCCTGAATCCGATCCCGCTGCGTTCGTTGCCATGTGCGACAAGCTCGCGCAGATGGGCGAAAAAGCCACCGCCGACACGTACCGCCGCGCGGCCGCCGCCAGACTGTTCGAAACCGCGGAATCCTTTTTAGCGTCAGGGAAGAAACCCGAGGCTGTCCAGGCGATGAAGCGCGCCTCAGGTATCTTCTCCGATCTTCCCGGCCTCGCTGACCGCCTCAGGCAAGCTGAAGATCTCATCACAGCCGAGCGGACGGCCGCCGAACGGGCTGCGGCGCTCGAGAAGCGCATAGCAGATATATCTACAGATATACATTCGATCCGTCCGCCGGCTCCGGTCGATGTTCTGCTTTCGCAGATCGGCGAAGTCGAAACGACGTTCGCCGCCGCTTCTGCCGCCACGGAACTTCGACGCACAATCTTCGACAGGTATCTGTCTGCTGCACGAGGCGTTCGAGACACCGACCCGGACACGGCGCTGGCCATTCTCGCGGAATGCGGGAAAACCGGAATGAGCGCCGATCTCGTCGCTTCCGAGACCTCGTCCGTCAAGCAGCTTGTCGCCGCCCGTGCCGCCGCGGATGCGGAGCGCAAGCGTGCCGCCGAACTCGAGAAACAGCTCGGAAAACTGTCGGACGAGATCACGTCGATCGAACCGCCTGCGCCCATCGATGCGCTGTTGTCACGCATCGGCGAGGTCGAAACAAAGTTCGCCGACGCCTCCGCCGCCGCGGAGCTCCGCCAGGCCGTCTTCGACAGGTATCTGAACGCCGCGAGAAGCCGGCGAGACGCCGATCCCGAGTCCGCCCTGACGATTCTCGCAGAATGCCGAAAAACCGGTCTCCAACCGGATACCGTCGCGTCCGAAGCCTCGTCCCTCTCGCAAATAGTCGCGGAACGCTCGGCACAGGCGGCAAAACAGAAGCGCGTCTCGGATTTGTCAACCGAGCTTTCGAAGCTCGTGAAGAACCCTGCGGCTAAAGGCGGCGGTGCTGTCCAGGCTCTTCTCGATGAACTGTCGAAGCTCGGCGAATCCGAAAAAGCCGCATCGTTCAGGGCGTCCGCCCTCGAATCGCTCAGAAAGCAGGCCGCCAAGGTCCGAACCGACGAGGACGCGCAGGATCTCCGACGCGTCATGAGAGGGCTCATCGAGACCGGCAGTGCCGAAGAGAAAGAAATATCTTCTGCTATAGATACTTCTCTGAAGGAATGGAGGACCAAGCGGACACTGGAGCTCGAGACGGCCCTCGGGAAGGCAAAGCCGGCCGAGAACACAAAACCGGTTGTCGACCTTCTTCGCGAACTGACCGAACTGGCCGAACCGGAACGCGTGAAAACCGCTGTCCAGGCCCTCAGAAAAAAATATCTCGAAGCCGCGTCGCGCCTGAAGCAGCCTGTCCAGGCAAAAAAACTCCTCTCCGCGGCCGAGGGCATTCCCCAACTCAAGGGGGACCCCGAACTCCGGTCGGCCATCAGGACGGCTGACGAAGCCCTCGCCGAGGAGGCCAGGCTCGCGAAGGCGGCCGAACTCGCCAGTCAGGCGACCAAACCGCCCGTCGTCGTCAAGCCGCCGCCGGTCGACGTCAGACCTCCTGTCGCGACGGCCGTGGTGCAGCCACCCGTTCAGCCCCCCACCGTCGTCACTCCGCCGGCACAACCGGCCGAGCCGGTTGTCGGCCCGGGTGGATTCAAATCCCTGACGGAAGCCATCGCTGCCGCGTCTCCAGGACAAACGATCCGCATCAAGCCGGGAACGTATAAAGGTTCCTATGTCATAGACAAGAAAGTCACGATCCTGGGCGACGGCAGCCGCGCCTCCGTCATTCTCGAATCCGGTTCCGGCCCTGTTCTCACGCTGAACGGCAATGCGACGATCTCCGGGCTCACGATCGCGTTCACCGGCTCCTCCCAGACAGACGCCGTCAAGATCACGGGCGGCTCCCCCACCGTGAAAAACTGCTCCGTCACCAGTACCGCAGCAGCTTCGGCGCCGTCGTGGTCCGCGTGCATCGCCGTCGACGGCGGCTCGCCAACGATCGTCGGGAACGTCACGAACGGCAGCAGGGGCATGGGCATCCTCGCCCGGGGTGGCCGGCCGCACATCTCGGGAAACACCTGTTCCGGATGCGCGATTTACGGCGCCTGGTTCACCGACGGGGCCGGCGGCACCTTCGAGGGAAATACGATCACCAGATCGGGGAAATCCGGCATCGGCATCAAGAGCGGTTCTTCACCCGCCATCCGGAACAATAAAATAACAAGCAATACAGAAAACGGCATTTTCGTCTATCAGGGCGGAGCCGGCACGATCCAGGGGAACACCCTTTCCGACAACGGCTGGTCCGGGGTCCAGGTCGGCATGGCGGGAAAAGCTGAACTCATCGCCGACAATCGCATCAGCGGCAACCGAAAGCACGGCATCCACGTCACGGGCAACGGCAGCACCGCCGTGGTCGGAAGCAACACCCTTTCAGGCAACGGGAAAGACGGCGAAAAAGCCGATGAAGGCGGGCAGATATCC
>JAKJFL010000439.1:0-3533 GCA_022704935.1 Candidatus Rifleibacteriota bacterium | reverse complement strand
GAGAATGCCATCACCGCCATCACGAGGAAAACCGCGAGCACGACGAAAAACACGACGCCGGCGCGGCTCTGACGAACGGCCGCGCGATCGGAGGCGTCACAATGAAGCTTGAATCGGTTGCCCCTGCCGTGGGGAATGGGCGTCTCCGCCTGATTTTTCTTCATGGCTCGAATGTATTCTACCGGATTTTTTCCCGCCTTTCCACAAGCAGATTGCACAGAAATCGGGCCGATGTGATTGTCGAGCCGCCACGAGCGCATCACGAAGCGCGCTTACACATCCGAGACTCCTGAACATCGCCAGAGATTCGCAATGGATCGGCGTTTTTTGAATTGGCGCGGGTGTGGTATATTTAAGAATCAGAGACCCCCCTTCAGGAGGATTGCATCCGATGAAATCGCTCGCACCGACATCCCGGGGCTTCGGCCTCGTGCGCGCCGCCCTCGCGGTCGCGCTGGCTGCCCTGATCTTCTGCGGAATCGCCTCCGCCGCCCAGGAGAGCGTCTCCGCCGGCGCCGGCACGTCGTATACGGCCGAAAAAGCGGGCGAAGCGCGGCTTCTGGTCACCATCACCAGGTTCGGTACCTTCCTCAAATCCCCCGACAAGGAGCCGCTCGAGTTTTTCAGGCGTCTCGCCCGCATGCTCTCGCCCCAGCTCGAGAAGCATCTCGACAAGCCGTATGACGCAGCGGACTTCGTTCCCGCCGCGACATCCGAAAAGCCGAAAAAGCCGAATCCGGTCAAGGCCGATCTCTGGACGGATGCACAGAAGGCAGCCGTCGAACAGCTCAGGATCAGGCAGACGGGCCTGCTCGGCAACCTGATGAAAGCGGTCCCCTTCCCCGATGACGGCCTGCATCTGATCGCCGTCGTCGAACCCCGTTCACTCGTTTCGCAGCTCGAGACGATGCTCGAGAACCCCGATGCCCAGGCGAAGCTCCGCCCTGGCCAGATGATGAAAATCCAGACGAAGCTCATCCCCTTCCTTCGCATAGCCGACGCCATCGGTGTCGTGATGAGCCTCACCCCAGCCGGCTTCGCCCTCGAAATACAGTTGCGGGCCGGTGAAACGTATGCCGAGGCGATGATGCCCAACGGGGCTCCTCCCGCCCCTCTTTCCTGTTCGAAATTCATCTTCCCTGATTCGCTCCTGACCTTCGTCCAGGTCAGCCCGACCGTGTCGGCGTCTGAAACGATGCAGGCGTTGCGCGCGTTTCCCCAGACGCGCATCGTCGAGAGTTATCTCGCCTCCGCCGGGCTCGAATTCGAGCGTGACATCCTGTCGAACCCGGGCCTCGAATCCTTCGTCAACCTCGACCTGACACCGACCGGGGAAGGCGGCCTGCCCGATCTGCGAGTCGCCATCCGCGTGAAAGACCCTGTCAAGCTGCTCTCCCTGATCCCCCAACTGAAACAGCTTGCCATGACGGTCGGCGTGATGGTGGCGCCGAATATGGAACAGCGGCCGACAGCCAAGATTTCATATTTCCTCTTGCCGAACCTCGGCGTCCACATCGGCATGCTCGGCGAGTATCTCCTGATTTCGACCGGCCGCGACTCGCTGCTGAAGCTCGCCGACCGAATCGAGAACGTCTCCGCCGGAAAGGAAGCCGGCTTCACTGGCGTTCCGGCAGATGCGCATCGTTTCTGGAAAATCCGGTTCTGCCTCCTAAACGAACAGCTCCAGAAGTTGCTCCAGTCGCCTCTTCTCGCCGGTCGCGGGATCCCGCCACTCTCGAACCTGAACGTGGCAAACGAACTGGGCGACCTGCTCATGATAACCCGCATCAGGAACGACGGGATCAACCTGAGGCTCGATCTGCCGATGGCGGCGGCAGGAAAGTGACCTACGCGCCCGCCCCTCGTTTTCAAATGGACCCTTTCTATGCTATACATGAATCACAACACCTGAATACAGAGGCCTGAGATGAGGAAACTTCGTTTTGCAGCGACAGTTCTCGGCGCGTGCGTGGCGTTTTTCGCACTGATCACTATCGGCTGCGGCGGCGGTGCCCCACAGCCGGCCTCTCAGGCAACGGCCTCTTCGGCTGCCACCGTCGCCTCCACACAACCCGGAGGCGCCTACAAGGACACTGTTCTCAAAATCGGCCGAATTCCGTTCACCAACGCCACCGAGATGGTGAAGAAGCACGAAGGGCTGTTGTCATATCTTCGCGACGAACTCGGCGTGAAGGAAACGCGGCTCGTGCTCGCCTCCGACTACAAGGGCATCATCAGCAAGCTGACCCGCGGCGAGATCGACATCGCCTGGATGGGCACGACCTCCTACGTCGAAGCCGCCGCCGATCCGAAGCTGAAGGCGTCGATGCGCCTCCTGGTAAAGCCCAAGCGGTTCAAGACGACCTCGTATCGCGGCATCATCATCGTCCGGCAGGACAGCGGCATCAAGAAACTCACCGATCTCAAAGGCAAAAAGGTCGCCTGGGTCGAACAGGATTCGGCGTCCGGCTACCTGTTCCCGAAGGCCCTGCTGCTCGAGGCGGGCGTCAACCCCGACAAGGATTTCGCGGAAGCCGGCTTCCTAGGAAAGCATGACGCGGTCGTTCTGGCCGTGCTTCTCGGCAAATACGACGCGGGCGCCTGTTATGACGATGCCCGCAACACCCTCCGGGAAAAGGAGAAGATGAACGAGCTGACGATCCTCGCGACGACGCAGGATATCTCGAACGAACCGATCGTCTGCCGTTCCGACCTTCCCGAAGACATCATCGAGAAGATCAAGAAGGCCTTCCTGAAGCTCGACATCGAAAACCCCACCTACAAGAAGGTTCTCGAGGACTGCACCGACGTTCAGGGATTCACGGCCGCCCAGGAAAGCGATTACGAGTATGTCCAGCGTGTCCTGAACGTGCTTCAGGGACAGAAATGACCCACCGGAAACGGAAACCCGCCCCGTGACCCATCCGACGGCGATACGTTATCCGCTGAGGGCGAAGTTCATCCTCGGGATCACCCTGCTCGTCGGGATGATCATCGGTCTCACCTCGCTGAACACCTCACAGCACGAAGAGGCACTGCTCACCCAGAGCATGGACCAAAGCGGCCTCCTGCTGAGTTCGACGCTGGCGCTCGCCTGCCAGGACCCGATGATCCGGCAGGCCTACGACGAGCTGATTCCCTACACCGAACGGATCATCCTGAACGGCGAGGACGTCAGGGAAATCGCGATCTTCGACCAGGACGGCAAATACCTCGCGCATCGGGTGCGGGGCGACAGTTCCAGCCAGCTCGGGCAGACACTCCCCGATGAGCGGCAGAAACGGTACAACGCGATCGAGACCTCGACGCGGTTCATCGACCCGTCGCAGAAGCAGGTCGAATACGCGGCGCCGATTCTCGTCGGCTCGTCCCGCTTCGGCACCGTTTCCCTGAAATTCACGTTCGACCGGCTGTCCGCCTCGAAAGCGGTCAGCCGACAGCGCATTCTGCTGATCGCATTCGCCGCGCTTCTGGCCGGCATCCTCCTTTCCGCGCTCATGGCCCGCTTCATCACCGCCAACCTCGACCGGCTC
>JAKJFL010000438.1:0-3538 GCA_022704935.1 Candidatus Rifleibacteriota bacterium | reverse complement strand
CACTGTCCGGATTCGACGAGATCGACGACGCCCATGATGATGCCGGTTTCATATACGATGCCGAATTTTTCGATCTTCAGCAGCGGCAGATACAGTCCCGGAACGAGAAACAGAAGCGAAAGTCCGCACAGGACTAGCGTCCGGAGCGTCGCAGCCCGGGGGTCGAAGAAGACGTCGAGATTCCCGCCGCATCTGTGGCAGCAGACCACCGAGCCCTCAGGGACCATATCCGGGATCGAATTGATCTGCCCGCAAACCTGACAGGCGATATCCCTCTCACGAATTATTCTCTCTGACATGCCAGCCCAAGTGTACCACAATCCCCATCCCGAGAGCACGAACTGGAGACGGTTTCACCACAGAGATACGGAGACGCAGAGGCAGGTCATCACGAGAGAGTCCTGCAGAGTGAAAAACACCCACGAGGAATCCGCGGATTATATTTTTATATATATTTACTGCGTCTGGCTTTTTTCTCGATTCGCCATGAGCCAGTCGACGAGGGCTTCGATGCCTGTCACAGCCCCGCGGCAGGTGACGTCGAAGATGGGGGCGCGGTCGTTGACGGCGCGCACCCCGGCCTCGAAGCGGGTGCGGTCGAACTCGACGTGACCGACGAGGTCGGTCTTGTTGAGAACGATGGCGTCGGCGAGAGCGAAGATCGCCGGGTATTTGCGGGGCTTGTCGTCGCCCTCGGGGACGCTCGCGATCACAAGGCGGATATCCTCGCCCAGGTCGAACTCGGCGGGGCAGATCAGGTTGCCGATGTTCTCGATGAAAAGCAGGCCATGCTCCTGCACGGCAGGCAGGGACTCGAAGGCCCTGCGCACGGAGCCGGCGTCGAGATGGCAGTCACCGTCGGTGTTGATCTGGCAGACGGTAATTCCAGCGGCCGCCACTTTTTCAGTATCGATTGACGAGGCCACGTCGCCTTCGATGACGAGGGGCTGAAGTCCGGCCGGAAGGCACTTGGCGAGCGCGAGAATCAGGCTCGTCTTTCCGGCGCCCGGCGAGGCCATGACGTTGACGACCCGGACTCGGCACCCCTCGAACAGCTTCGCGTTCTCGGCAGCTTCGGCGTCATTGTGGGCCAGAACGGCTTTTCTGACCGGAATCAGCATCCTCGACCTCCATCGATTCGACGTATAGCTCGCGACCTCCCTCGAGCCTGTTCGGCCCACCACAGGAGGCGCATTCCAACTCGACCGTCATGCCAGGGCGATGTTCCCGCCTGTCGCCGCATCTCCGGCACACGAGCATGGCCGGCAGCACCTTCAGGGACAGCACCGCGCCGTCGGCGACGGTTCCGCGGCACAACTCGCACCAGAAGACGTCGAGGCTCTCGCCGACAATTCCGGCGAGAGCCCCGGCCGCGACGTTCACGCGGGTGATGCGTCTCTCCCCGGCCGCGCCTGAAGCGGCAGCCGCGAGAACGGCGTCAAGAATTCCCTTTGCTATCGCCGCTTCGTGCATCCTGCACCGCGTCGCGCGCCAGGCCGTGAGCCGTATCGAGCCACATGCACTTCTTGGGACAGACTTCCACGCAGTGGCCGCAAACGATGCAGCGGCCAACCTCGAGCTTCCACTCCTTCGGCTCACGGGAAACGACGATCGCCTTCGTGGGACACCGCTTCGAGCAGGCCCCGCAGTAGATGCAGACGGCCGGGTCCATGTCGAGATGGCCGCGCGCGCCGGCGAAGTCGGGCCGTTTCGTTCCCGGGTAAGCCCTGGTGACGGGCCCGCTGAACAGGTTCGTGAGCGTCTTTTTCAGCAATCCGAACATATCGTCCTCCTTGGGCTCAGCGCTCGGTGCAACTGATGCACGGGTCGATCGCGAGAACGATCACGGGCACATCGGCGAGCTGACAGCCGGGAAGCATCTTGAGCAGAGGCGCGAGATTGGCGAACGTGGGCGTGCGGATACGGAGCCGTTCGAGGTTCCTGGTATTATTCGCACGCATATAGTATATCACCTCGCCTCTGGGTTGTTCACAACGCGAAATGGTTTCCCCATCGGGGTTTCCCTTCACAGGCACCGCGAGCGCGCCCTCGGGAAGCTTGTCGAGCGCGCCGCGCATCAGGGCGATCGACTGCGGCATCTCGTAAAGCCGGACCTTGCACCTGGCGTAGCAGTCGCCGCCCTCGAACACGACCGGCTTGAACTCGAGATCGCCGTAGGCTTCGTAGCCGGTGGTGCGGAAGTCCATCGCTATGCCGCAGCCGCGCGCGACCGGACCGACGGCGCCGAGGTCGTATGCCTCTTCCTTCGTCAGGCGGCCGACGCCGACCGTGCGCTGCTGGACGGTGTAATCGTCCTGCATCGTCTTGATGATCGGCTCCAGTTCGCGCTCCACCTCGTCGAGGGTCGTGCGGACCATCCTGATCAGATCGGGCGTCAGGTCGCGGCGCACGCCGCCGATGCAGCAGCTGGACATGATGACCCGGTTGCCGCCGGTGGCCTCCATCAGGTCGAGCACTTTCTCGCGCAGGCGGAACGACTGCATGAACAGGTTCTCGAAACCGAACGAGTCGGCCATCAGGCCGAGCCACAGCAGGTGGCTGTGAAGGCGGCTCATCTCGCTCCAGACGACGCGCAGGAAGCGCGCGCGATCGGGAACCGTTATCCCCATCAGGGTTTCGACGCCGCGGCAGTAGGTCACCGAGTGGATGAACGAACAGATGCCGCAGACGCGCTCGACCAGGAACACGTCCTGCAAAATATCCTTCTGCTGGGCGATCTTTTCGAGGCCGCGGTGCACATAACCCAGTGCTGGAAGCGCCTCGACGACCTTTTCGTCTTCGAGCACGAGGCGCAGCTGGAGCGGTTCAGGGAATACGGGATGCTGTGGGCCGAACGGAATCAACGATTGCGTAGCCATGGCGTGATCAGTTTCCTCCCGTCGGCTGTGATTCGGCCGGTTGCTTCAGCCGCATGTCGATACCTGAGCCCTCGCGGCACTGCGGCGCCTTCGGGGCGTTCTCGGTCAGCAGGAACCGGCCGCCGAAATCGATCGCAAGATCGGTGAACGGAACGCCGAACATGTCCTTCACCTCGTTCTCGATGACCGCCGCGGCAAAGTAGACGCCCGACATGCTGGGAACCGCCTGCCCGTGCGCAATCTTGAGCCGCAGGGTGACGAGGCGGTATTCCTTGTCGAAATGGTACATCAGGTCGAGGCCGTCGCCCCTGTCGACGCAGGTCATGGTGACGAAACGCCAGCCGGTGCGGCGCTTTTCGGCAACCGCATCGGCGATGGTAGCGACGGTCAGATCGGTCAGATCAGGAAGATTGACGCCCATCGGGACCTGCCTCCTTGTTCTGCGAGGGCTGCGCCGCGGCAGCCGGGGGGACGGGTTGGGCCGCCGAAGCCGGCGGTCTGCGGGTCAGCGAAACGCGTCCCGCGCCGCCCTGGGGCTGGAAAGCCGGATTGGCCCTCCACATCTGGACGGCCTTCACCATGCCGTCGATGATGGCTTCAGGCTTGGGCGGACAGCCGGGAATCCAGACATCGACCGGCACGACCTTCTCGATGCCGCC
>JAKJFL010000437.1:0-3540 GCA_022704935.1 Candidatus Rifleibacteriota bacterium | reverse complement strand
CTGCACGTCGAGTCGGTCCGCCTCGCCGCCGCCACCGGCCTCGTCGGCAACGGCGACCAGATCGTTCTCGTCGCCGGGGTCCCCGTCGGAAAAGCCGGGGCAACGAACATGATCAAGGTCGAGACGGTGGGCATCTCGGACGATCGTCGCGTCACCCGCGGCACGTCCGCGCACGCCTCCTCGCTTCCCGGCGATCTCCCGCATGTCGCGCCAACGGTCACCTTCACCGACACCGAATCGAGCCTGCCCTCTCTTCTCTCGGGACACGGCTCGGTCGCCGGCGAACACCCTCACCAGGCAAACCACCTCCTGTCCGCCGGAACCGGTTCGGCCGGCCTTCCGATTTCCGGCCGTCCCGGTCTTCGCAGGCTCGATGGCGACCTCGTGCTCGACGCGATGTGGAAGGAAACCTGGCCGATGATGTCGCCCCAGCATTGGTGAATTCGACACCTCCGAACGGGGTCCGCACTCGAACGACGGCAGTTCTCCGAATCGCCGGTTTTCCGAGGCCGGACCCCGTTTTCACGTCTACCCGTGCGGGTTCTGTGGTATGATGCCGCCACATGTCAGAGTCCGGATCGAGGCACGCAATCACGCCCCGGGGCTACTCCCCGGCGGTGTTGTTCGCGTTCTGGGTGTCCATTTTTTTCCTACCCGGTGTTCTCATCATCGGTCTCATCCAGACAGTCGTTTTCGACCATGAGCAGGAACTCCGGCACGCCGCTCGCGGCCGGCTCATCCAGCAGATCAGATTGTTTGCACGGGAACTCGATCCGACATTCTATATCGAATCGATTACATCCAACATCCTAGCGAAGATTGGGAAGCCCTCCCGGCAAGGTTCCAAACCGGATTTTCAACGTCGCGGAGAGATGTTCCGGGCGGCCTGGCGTGCCAAAACCGGCTCACTTCCCTTCATGACCGTATTTGGCGGCCAGGATCTCGCATCCATCTCCGTGACTCTTTCGGATGACCGTATTCGCCCGCCCCCGTTACGCATCGTTTCGGCATGGTTCCACGGCCTGGCTGGCATGGATGGCCGGAAACGTCTTCTCGGAGCCAGGCTTCCCTTGGCAAGTGGTGTCCCCTTCAAAACAGCATCGAAGCTGATGAACGAATTTTTCGGCATCAGAAGCGATATCCTCCCCACCCAGGGGAGGGCAACCGCATTTTTTTCCACAAAAAATTTCGGGGAAACGATATATGTTCTCCTCCTCCTCGGCATCGAGACGCCTCTTTCCGATGCGCCAGCAGAGAACGGTTGCATCCTCATCTTCCGCGAAAGCGACATCACGAAGCGAGGGATCCTGCGCCATGCGGCTTCCCTGAGCCCTGAAAAAGGCATCGCCAGGAAAACCGTTTCCCGGCCGAGAAGGATGGCAAGCCTCACGGCTTCCTGGAAACCCGCCGGCAAAGGTCTCGCCATCGAATGCGCAGCGCCCCTGAGCCTGTATGATGCGTATGGCCGCCCCGATCCGGTGAAAATGCGTTTTCTGAGGGTCGAGATGAAGGCCGACAAGCTCATATCACCCCTCAGAGTGCACGAGAGAACCGCGAGAGCCCTCGTCATCCTTATCTGGACATGCGGCGCCCTCTTCCTCCTCCGCCTTGTATTCACCGGTACCATCGGCCTCATGCCGCTGCGCACCAAGTTGGTCATCCTGCTGTCGATCGCCGTCGGACTGCCTCTCATGCTGTTTTTGGTGACGGCGACCGCCTATGGCCGCTTCTCCGATATCCTCACCCGCCAGGAACGGATGACCAGGATCAGGCAGAAGCTCGCACAGATCGAATCGAGCGTCCACTCGTTCGGAATCAGCGCGCAACGCCGCGTCATCGAGATCAGGAATCGTCTCTCCGCCGTTCTCGGAGACGACGAACAATCGATTCGCGAGCAGATCGCGAAACTGAGCGGCCTTCACATGTACGATGCAGCCTACTTCGTCGACACCCGCGGCCGAACCATGTATATCCCCCTTTCCGATTTCGAGCGCCAGTCCAGCGTGCTTTTGACGCAGAAGAAGATGCAGTTTTTCCATCCGTCCCTGGTCGGCATTCTTGAAACCCGCGGGAATATGAGCGCTTCGATCACCGAACGGCTTTCCGCGAGGATCAATCCCCTGTATGGCGGATTCGCCGTTCTGAAGGGGCTTTCTTCGACGAATACTAACGACATCATCGTTCAGGAAGGCCGGATCTTCGACATCGAGGTGCCGCTCATCGGAACATTGCATTTCCAGCTTTTCTTCCCGTTCAGGCAGGCACCCGACGGCAGCGTCTGCGAAGATGCTGCCTTGCTGCTGATAGGCCGCCCCGAACTCGTCCCCTCCGCAACCTTCGATTCACTCTTCAGAACCTCTTCCTCGTATTACCGGGAAATGGACGGAGATTACGAGACGCGCATCGCCCTCTTCCGGATCGATCCGGAGTCGACGGGCCGCCTTGTCGATACGGTCTCCTGACCTTCGACGGCCTTCTCCGACGCGGATGTCACGAGCCTGGCCCGAAGAGCCCTCGAGAACAGCTGGTCGGGCGTGATCTCGAAATCCGACGAGACGATCGAGGCGGCCCGCATCTTCTCGAAATACCCGTTCGTCGCCGTCGGAATCGCGACCTCCCGAGGCAGGCTCCGGCATGGCGGTCTGCATCTCGCCTTTTGGGTTCTTGCCGCCTACACTCTCGCTCTGCTGGCTCTCGCCGGACATTTCCTCGGCAGACTTTTTGCCGCCCCCCTCGACGGGATGATCGCGGCGGTTCATCGCCTCCGGCACGGCGAGTTCGGGCTTGCCGTCGAGATCAGATCGGCCGACGAGTTCGAGGTCATTGGGAATGAAATATCTCGCATGAGCCGCGGCGTGCGTGAACGCAACCGTCTCCGGCGCTTCGTTTCCGGCCTCGCGGCCGAAGCCGCCGCGACCGGTCGGGAAGCGGGAACCCGTGTCGAGATGACGATCCTCTTCGCGCATATCCGCGATTTCGCCGCCGTATCAGACGTTCTCGGCGCCGCCCGAACCGTCACGCTTCTGAACGGGTATTTCACAGCCATGGAAGCCGCCGTCGTTTCCCAGAATGGCACGATCGACAAGTTCATCGGCGACGCCGTGATGGCCGTCTTCCACCCTGATCGCACAGGGCCGGCTCATCCGGCCTCAGCCTGCAAGGCCGCGATGACGATGCAACAGACCCTGCGCGATTTCAATCTCGTCCGAGCAGCAGAAGGAGAGCGGGAAATCGCCATTGGCATCGGGATCGCGACGGGAACGGTCATCTCCGGCCGTGTCGGTTCCGCGATACGCCGGCAGGATTTCACGGTCATCGGCGATACCGTCAATCTTGCGGCCCGCCTGAGTTCCCTCGCCTGTTCCGATTCATTCGGCCCGATTCTCCTGAGCGGTGCGACCGTTTCACACCTGGGCCCGGGCTTCCGGACCATCGCCGCGGGAGAGGTTCGGGTGAAGGGCAAACTCGAGCCGGTATCGGTGCATGAGCTCGCATCCACGGAGGGAAGATGACGGAGCCGGCTCGGAAAATAATAATAGC
>JAKJFL010000436.1:0-3547 GCA_022704935.1 Candidatus Rifleibacteriota bacterium | reverse complement strand
CCCTTCGCCAGGGATACGACGTTCTCGTGCAGATGGACGCGGACGGGCAGCACGACGCCGGCTCGATTCCGAAGTTGATCGCCCCCATCCAGCAAGCGCAGGCCGATTTCGTCGTCGGCAACAGATTCCACAAAGGGTGCCCTTACGACTCCCCGTTCGTCCGAGATGTCGGCAGACGGTTTTTCGCATCGATCTGCCGGTGTCTCACCGGTGTTCCACTGAAGGATCCCACGTCGGGATTCAAGGCACTGAATCGCCGGGTTCTGGAACTGCTCGTCCGCGACGGATTTCCCATGGATTACCCTGACGCGGATGTTTTCATCATGCTCCATCTCGCGGGAATTCGGATTCGCGAAGTGGATGTGATGATGCACAGGGCGCTTCCGGGACAGAGCATGCACAGCGGCTGGTTTCATCCGGTCCGCTATACGGCGAAAATGCTCATGTCCATCGTGATGACACTTCTTCGCCACCTCGGAGGGCATGATGTCTGACCAGTTCGAAGAAACCCGTCTCCCGCCCCGGCAGAAAGCCTGGGTCGTCACCCTGAGCTGCAGCATCCTGTATCTCACCCTCGACCTCGTCCGGCGCCGCAGGTTTCGGGAAGACGATTCCTGGCTGTGGCTCCTTGTCGGCATTATCACCTTCGTCCTGGGACTCCATTACAGGCTGCTGAAGCGCATCAGTTCCCTCCTCGGCATCGTCGCTCCGACCTCGACCATCTTCTTCTTCGGCCAGCTGTTTCTGATGCTCCTCGCCCTCCAGAGCTCCCTCCGCCATGCCGCGCTGACAAGGGCCATCCAGGTTCTTGCCCAGGAGCATTCTCTCCATCTCGCGACTCACCATCGCAAGCAAGCCCCGGGAACCGGAAGAAATCCCTGATGTGCGGCTTCCGGCCAGCAGCCATGAACAGAATCACCACTGACGCCGTCGCATTGATATCGCTCGTCATATTGACCGGCTTTTTCGCATGGCGGTTCGTCGATTTCAGTATCCCACCATTCGAAGACGCCGCGATCCTCATGCGATACGCGGAGCATCTCGCTGCGGGAAAAGGGATCGTATGGAACGTAGGCGAACCTCCCGTCGACGGGGCGACGGACTTCCTGTTCCTGCTGGCGGTTGCCGCAGTGCACGGCATCGGATGTTCCCTGGAATGCGCCGTCAGGCTCCTGACTCTGCTGGCGCATTTCGGAACGACGGTGCTCATCTACATCGGCATGAGGCGGATCCAGGGGGCCGGAATGATCCCCGCACTGCTGAGCGCAATCTATTTCACGGTCGGACCCGGGCTTTTTTTCGCGGCGGCCTACTTCGGAACGCCATTCTTCGCATTTTCCATCTGCCTGGCTTGGCTTCTGGCACAGCGTCTGCTCGTTTCTACCGGGACAACCCGTGATTTCATCCTCTTTTCCATCGTCTGTCTGATGACCGGTCTCATCAGGCCGGAAGGAGTATTCATTTCGATATATATCATGATCGCTCTCGGCCTCCTCATGCCATGGGCCGAGTATCGGCGTCTTGCGTCCACATTCTGCTCGATCTTCCTTGCTCTCGGGGGAGCCTATTTTCTCTGGAGGTGGAACTACTTCGGGTATCCCCTTCCCAATCCCTTTTACAAAAAAGGCGGCGGATTTCTCCATTATCCCGTCCTCGAGATTTCATTCAGGAACAGCTACGTCTTCCTGTATCCCTTCATTCCGGCCTTTCTCCTGACCTTCCGAAAGAAGGAGCTTTTCCTGAAAGGGCTGGCATTCCTCATCCCCATCGTCGGCTCGATCGTCATGTGGGTCATGCTGTCGGATGAAATGAATTTCGGAGCCAGATTCCAGTATCCGGTCCTTGTTCTTGGCGTGCTCTCATGGTTTCCCCTCGTCAGCACGCTGCGGGAAGACCTTCATCTCCCCACCCTGTCCGAGCTGACGGGACTCGAACGAACAGCTCTCATCATCGTCGCACTTCTGTTCGCGGGTATGATCCTCCGTCGGCAGGTCATTCATTCGACAACCGTCACATATGCAAAAGACGGGCGATACGACATCGCCATCATGCTTCATCGTTTTGCAGACCGGAAGTATACGATGGCCACGACCGAAGCGGGCCTGCTCCCTCTGTATTCAAAATGGCGGGCCATAGACACATGGGGGCTCAATGACCAGTGGATCGCCCATCACGGGCTCGTCACGAAGGAGTATCTCGACAGGAACAAGCCCGATCTTCTCGTGTGGCATGGATATTTCTCTCCGTTTCACCCTGTCGATCCAGGACTCCTCCGCTCGCCATGGGGTCATCAGACGCTCGTCTTGTATGAATACGCGAAGCAGTACCAGTTCACCCCTGCCGGCGTCTTCGGCATGTCTCCGCAAGACACCCATTGTTACTACGTTCGTCCAGGGATTCCAGACCACGACGAGCTTGTACGACTGATACGGTCTCTCGACTATGCATGGTATGAGAACGGTGGAAAAAGCACGAATTTTGCCCTCACCCTCCCGGGACATGGGGATTGAATGGCCCGTCAGAAGTTCCTGTTCATCAACAAGGCATCGCCTCTTCACCCCGGCGGCGCCGAGATCAGAAGCTGGGAAGTCGCAAGACGCCTCGTCCGGATGGGGTATGCAGTCATCTGGATCGGCGCAAAAACGTCTGTACAGGAACGTGTATCGGAACTGCGGGACAACGTTCGAGTCATCAGCGTGCCGACGTTACCGGACTTCGTGCTGAAGCGGTTCGAACCGACGTCTCACGTTGTCCTGGCCTGGTCGTGCCTGATGCTCATGGGAACCATCCGCAATCTTCTGGGCGCAGAGCGGTTCGACGCCGTCCGGGAAGACTGGTCGCCCTTTCCGCCTTCGTTCATCCTGCCCCTCAGGCGTTACCGCGGACCACGTCGTCTCGCGATCATCCATAACCACCCTGCATGTTTTGCCACCTGGCAAGCGTCTTACGGCCTGCTCCCCGGCATTGCCGGTTTTCTCGCGGCCCGATGGACGCATCCGCCTCTCGGGGCGTATCATCACGTGATCTGTGCCAACCGGACCGATTTCGAAAGGCTTCGCCGGTGCACTCCTCCGTCCCGCATTCATTTCATCCCCAACGGGGTCGACCTGGAGTCCCTTTCCCCCGGAAGGGCTGATGCCCCTCGGGAGGATGGTCCGGTCCGCCTGCTCTTCGCTGGAAGACTGGTCGCGGCAAAAGGCGGAGAGCACCTTCTCCGCGCCCTGCACATTCTGAATGACACCCGTGGTGCCCCCTTCACCTGCACGTTCGCAGGTTCCGGCCCTGACGAGAAGCGGCTTCGCGAACTGGCTGGCATACTCGGGCTCGGGTCCCGGGTCCGGTTCCGCGGCCATGTTCCACACGAGGAGATGGCAACCCTCTATCATTCCCACGATATTCTGGTTCACCCATCCATCAGCGAAGGGCACCCTCTCACCATTCTCGAAGCTTTCGCGGCCGGCCTGCCGGTCGTGGCCAGCGACCTTCCGGCAATCCGGGAAATGGGACCGTCACCGGCCCTGAACCTGGTTGAACCGGGATCGGCGGA
>JAKJFL010000435.1:0-3552 GCA_022704935.1 Candidatus Rifleibacteriota bacterium | reverse complement strand
GCCCAGTCGGTGATCGCGTTCTGATTGACCTTGCCAACCGAAGCGTCGAGCGACCGCAGCAGGCCGATCGCTTCCTCGCAGATGGCAAGAGGCGCTTCATTGGCCGTTTTGCTTGCCTTCTGCATGGCGATTTTGCGGGCGGCCTTGTCGGCGTCGGTTTCCTTCGGCAGCGCCATGGCCGCCAGCATTGCGTCACAGCCCGCAATGTCACGTTCGACGCAGGCGAAGAGCGCTTCCTGGTGCTTCTTCATGGCACCCTTCAGCGCCGTGTTGTCGGCATCGAACTCGGCGTATTTCTTCTTTCCGCAGGTGAGCAGGAGAACCATGTGCCCGAGAGATGCGGCCAGGGAACCGGAAACGGCGGAGACGCAGCCGCCGCCGGGGGCGAACGAATCGGATGCGACGTCGTCACAGAATGCGCGCAAGGTTTTCGACAGCATGCGGTCCATGAAAGGGGCTCCTTGTTGTGTTATATATTATTCGAAATTGAACGAGACGCCGCGCGCGGCCGCTTCCTCGCGGGCCAGATCGGTGACGATCGCGCCGCGCGGGACGCGCAGGGGTTGAAGCGCCGACTGGGCCAGGATGACGTCGTCGCGGGTGATGACTGCTCGGCCCGATGTCGGCACGGAACGCTCGGCGGCCTTCCTGGTGCGGATCACCGCCGTGACGGCTTCGGCCAGCCGGTCGGGGTGAAACTCCCGGACGGTGCCTGAGCGCACCTGGTCCCAGTAACGGCGGTAGATCTTCATGAGATGGGGGTTGAACGACGAGTCGGCGGCCGGCACCTGTCGCTCGTCGAGAAGAATCGGCAGCCCCAGCTCGGCCGCCGCGGCGAGAAGTCGCGATGGAAACGAGTCGCGCAGGCCGAGGGCGAATTTCGCGAGCGTGTTGAGACTCAGCGGCGATACGGCGACGAGGTCGAAACGGCCGAGACCGTCGATCAGTTCGTCAGCCTCGTGGGTGCAGAATGTTCGCGCCATCGGGGCAATCCGCCTCAGCAGGCCGCGGCTCTGGGCCGAAAGCGACAGAGCGACTTCCCAGGGTGCAAGCCCGGCGATCGCCGGAAGCTCGACGAGCGGGTCCGCTTCCGTGTTCCGCTCCGGACAGCAGCACACCAGCAACGGCTTGAGAAGCATTCCTGTTTTCATGTGGTTTTGTGACATATCGCGCCCCGCGAGCATACCCTGAATAGGGGGTTCCGTCAACTGATGCGTGTGATGATGCGCTGGATACACAGTTTAAGGTATCGACCGAAAATGTTCTTTTCCCTGAGAAGAAGGTTGCGAATACCAGAGGTGTTTGTGATATAGTTTTCTCCGATCGGGTCCGGGGAATCCGACCTGACGGATTTTTCATCACACTGCTCGGGAGGTCCGAAATGCCGCGCACCACGTTCCGGGGCTCATGGGCGGCCCTGGTCACGCCGTTCCGCAACGGCCAGATCGACCATGATGCCGTTTTCCGTCTGCTCGATCTGCACCTCGAAGCCGGCACCGATGGCCTCGTCATCGTCGGAACCACCGGTGAATCGCCAACCCTTTCGACCGAAGAAAAGATGCGCCTCATGGAGCTTGTCGCGGGACGCGTTTCCGGAAAGATCGGGCTGATGCTGGGAACGGGCGGCAACAACACAGCCTCCGCCGTCGACATGACGCGCAGCGCCGAGTCGCTGGGTGCCGACTCCGTGCTGGTCGTGATGCCGTATTACAACAAACCGACGCCTGCCGGACAAATAGCCCATTTCCGGGCCGTGGCAGCCGCAACCAAGCTGCCGGTGCTGCTGTACAACGTTCCGGGGCGCACGGGGATGAACATGACAGCCGCGACCGTGCTCGAGCTTGCCAAAACCCCGAACATCAAAGGAATCAAGGAAGCCTCGGGAAATGTCGAGCAGGCCATGGACATCCTGCGCGCAGCGCCGACCGGCTTCGAGCTGCTTTCCGGCGAAGACGCCATCAACTTTCCGCTTATGGCCGTCGGGGCATGCGGCACGATTTCCGTGACCGCCAACGTCGTGCCCAGGCTGATGAAGGAGTTCGTCGATGCGGCTCTCCGAAAAAACTGGGACGAAGCGCTTCGACGCCACTTCGAGCTGCTCGATCTGCACCGCGCGATGTTCTTCGAATCCAATCCGATTCCGGTGAAGACGGCCCTCACCCTGATGGGCCTGATCCGGGAAGAATTCCGCCTCCCGCTGCTGCCCGCGTCAGCCGCAACCCGCGACCGTATCGCCGCCATCCTCGAAAAGATGGAACTGTTGCCGGCCTGAACACATGATGCTGTTTCAATTCGTTCTCGCGGTTCTGCGCGACGTCTCGCTGATCGATCTGCTCGACGTCGCGATCGTCGGCTGGGGAATTCACAAGGTTCTCCTGCTGATCGAGGGAACACGCGCGTTCAACCTCCTCAAGGGGCTCGGGTTCATCCTGCTCCTGCTGATGTTCACGAAGGACCTCGACTTCAACACGCTGAACTGGGTCCTCTCGAACACCCTCCCCACGGGCTTCCTGGCCCTCGTCGTCATCTTCCAGCCCGAACTCCGGCGCGCGCTCGAAGAGATCGGCCGCGGCTCGATCCTGGGCGAGCAGAGTTCCAACCCCGAAAACATTCCCGAGCTCGTCGAGGAACTCGCGAAAACCATCGAGAGCTGCGCGAAAAAGCGCATCGGCGCCCTGATCGTCATCGAGCAGGACATCGGGCTGAAAGAGTTCATCGACAAGGGCGTTCCCCTGCACAGCACGCTCACCTTCGAACTCCTCAGCACGATCTTCCTGCCCTTCACGCCCCTGCATGACGGGGCCGTCATCATGAAGGGCGGCACCATCGAGGCGGCGAGCTGCTTCCTGCCCATCTCCCAGAACTCCGACCTGGCCCGGGAGGTCGGAACGCGGCATCGCGCCGCCGTCGGCATCACCGAGATCACCGACGCGCTCGCGCTGATCGTGAGCGAAGAAACGGGTGCGATCTCGTTCGCCAAGGGCGGAAAGCTCGTGCGCGACCTGAACGGCGAGAAGGTCCGCGACCTCCTGCGGGCCGCCCTCAAACGCGTCATAAAGGACAGGCGGCTGCTGATGCCGCTCAAGTGAAGCCATGCGAATCAATCTGAAGCTGGTCACGATCCTGCTCGCGCTCGTCCTCTGGATATACGTGAATATCATCGTTTCACCGATCATCCGCCGCACCGTGACGACGAAAGTCGAATACCGGAACATACCGCAGTTGATGCGCGTTCTGCCCCAGTCTGCCGTGACGGAAGTCGTCCTCACCGGAACCCGCCGCGATTTCATCATCGCCGGCCGCGATCTCGTGCAGGTCAGCGTCGACCTCTACTCGCTCCGACCCGGTTCGGCCATGCTGCCTCTCAAGGTCACGACTCCGCCCGGCCTGACAATGGTGTCGATCAAGCCGGCCCAGATCGAAGTGACCGGCGAGCCCCTCATACGCCGGGAATTCGAAATCTCGGCAGAAGTGAAAGGGCAGACGGACGAAGGGTTCCTCTCCGAAATGCCGAATCTGACTCCGAGACGCGTGACGGTTGAAGGCCCGAAA
>JAKJFL010000434.1:0-3555 GCA_022704935.1 Candidatus Rifleibacteriota bacterium | reverse complement strand
GATGCCGCCGCCGTGACGATCGAGATGTCGGAGGCGGTGCGGCTCTGGTGTGCCAGGCCGAAGGTGCGGGTGGCAGCGGGAACGATGACGGCGAGAATCAGCTCGGGAGCGCCGGCCAGAAACGTCTCGACCGGTATCTCGCGATCGACCAGGGCAAGCCGGGCTTCCGCGACCAGCAGGGCCGGAATGAGATCGGCGCAGGACTTGTTGGCACCGAGCTGTCCGCCCACCGTCGCGACGTTGCGGATATTGCGGTTGGTCATCTGATGCGCCGCCGTCTTCAGAAACTCGGGAACGTCGGGGTGCTCGATGAGCTGCTGGAACGTGACGCGCGCCCCGATGCGCAGTCCGCCGGACGTCGTCTCGATCTTGTCGAGGCCGAGCCCGGCGAGGTCGATGAGAGCGGCGGGACGGGGGGCGTGGAGGTTGTTCACCTCGGTGCCCCCGGCGAGAAAGACGGCACCTGGCCCCAGCTTTGATTTGAGTTGAATGGCTTCGGCTGCCGAAGCCGGTCGGTGATATGCAGGAACCATGGCGCCTCCTCGATAGTCAGAACGTGGGAATGAATGAGCCACTCAGAATACCATTGCCTGTTTTACCGGGCAAGGTGCAACCCTGCCGGTCAGCTTGGCAACAGGGAAAAACTTCGTCGAACGATTTTTTGGGCAGCTTTCGAGCGAAGATGACAAAGGCGGTTTTCATTGGCTATAATTCTGACCATCGTACTCTGTGGGCAGTGAATACGTTACAGGAGAGGGGAATGCTGAAACATCTCACGCAGTTTTACCGTCCCGCAACGATCGAGGAAGCCTGCGCCCTGCTGGCCGCCAAGGATCGGCGGAACGCTGTCCTCGCAGGTGGAACCCATATTGCGGCCGTCAACGACTCGACAATCGAAGGCCTGATCGATCTTGGCGGGCTGAATCTTTCCTATATTCGCCGCACCGAGGAAGGGTATGCGATCGGCGCGATGACCCCCGTTCAGGACATTTTCAAGTCTTCGATGCTTGTCGGCCCGTCCGGCCAGCTTCTGCGGGCGGCTGCAGGCAAAATAGGCTCAACCCTGCTTCGGCATTCGATCACGGCCGGCGGCAATCTGATGGCCCTATTCCCGTGGTCTGACCTCCCCCCCGTCCTGCTCGCACTTGATGCACAGGCGCTCTGCCGTCGCGGCGTTCCCAAGCGCACCGTGGCTGTGAAAAACCTGATCGAGACAGGCCCGCGGCATTACATGGAGCAGGGCGAGATCCTGGTCGAGCTTCAGGTGCCGGAATATGGCCGCGGAACCGGCGTTGCCTTCCACAAGTTCTCGAAGACGGCCAACGACTACGCGATGATCACCGTCGCCGTCCGCATCACGATGCAGGGGGAAACGGTGAAGGAAGCCCGCATTGCCCTGAACGCGGTGTGCAAAAAGGCCCAGCGCCGGCCCGATGCGGAAAAACAGCTCGAGAACATGGTTCCGACACCAGAACGTGTTGCCGCCGCCGCTGCCGCCGCTGCCCGCGACCTCGACATGACCACCGATTATCGCGCCTCGCGTGAGTATCGCGAAGAGGTGCTGCCGGTCTTCGTGCGCCGCTGCATCGACGAAGCGCTGCGCCAGGCCCGCATCTGACGGAAGGGGATAAATACATGAACGTCACGATGACGATCAACGGAAAGAAGCGCACGTTCGAGATCGATCCCCGCACGCTGCTGCTGGATCTGCTGCGCGCGAACGGATACAAGAGCATCAAAAAGGGCTGCGGGGAAGGCTCCTGCGGTGCCTGCGCCGTGCTCATCGACGGCCGGCCGAAGAACTCCTGCCTTCTGTTCGCGGCCCAGTGCGAAGGCGCGAACATCACCGCCGAAGGGCTGGGAACTCCCGAAAATCCACATCCCCTTCAGACCGCGTTCGTGAAGCACGGCGCGACCCAGTGCGGATACTGCAACCCCGGCTCGCTGATCGCCGCGAAAGCCCTGCTCGACCGGAATCCGCACCCGACCGAAGCCGAGGTCCGGGAAGCCCTCGACGGGAATCTCTGCCGCTGCACCGGCTACGTCAAGCGTATCGAAGCCGTCCTGGACGTCGCCACGGGAGGGAAGAAGGGATGAAGAAGGTCGTGAAACCAGTTGTGAAACCCTTGAAGAAGACCGAACCGGCGAAGCCTGCCATGAAATCCGCGGTGAAAACCCGCAAACAGGTGAAGTCGGCCGCCAAACCCGCGGAAAAAGCTGCCAGGCCGGCGAAATCCGCCGTGAAGTTCCTGGACAAGGCGGTCAGGCCGGAGAAGCCCGCTGTGAATGCGGCCAAACCTGCTGCGAAACCCGGGAAACCAGTTGCCGAACGAAAGAAAACGAGCACCGTGAAGCCGGCCAGGACGGCCGTGAAGCCCGCGAACCCCAATAAGCCTGCGAAGTCCGCCGCTTCCGCCCCGAAGAGGGAAAAGCCCGCAAAGCCCGTTTCCGGATCGAACGTCATCTTCAAGAAGGCATCGCCGATTCCTGAGCCGGTCTTCGCATTCGACCGGCCCGACACGTTCAACGTCGTCAATCACAGCCGCGAGAAGATCGACGGCTACGGCCTAGTGTGCGGCACCAGAAAATATACCGGTGACTACGATATGCCGGACACACTCAGAATCAAGGTTCTGACCAGTCCGCACGCGCATGCCCGTATCAGAAACATCGATACGACCGAGGCGAAAAAGGTTCCCGGCGTCGTCGCCGTCTACACGTGGAAGGACGTTCCGCGCATCGCTCACACGACTGCCGGCCAGGGATATCCCGAGCCGTCGCCCTATGACACGTTCATTCTCGACAACAAGGTCCGGTTCGTCGGAGACCGCGTCGCCATCGTGGCGGCCGAGACCGTCGAAGCGGCACTCGAAGCCTGCAGGCTGATCAGGGTCGAATACGAGGTTCTTCCGGCGGTTTTCGATCCGGAGAAGGCGATGGACAAGGATGCTCCCGTCATCCACGACGAACCCGAGGCCAAGATGCCGATCCCGGCTTTCTACGACGCGAAGCACAACCACTGCGCTCACGTCGATGCGAGATTCGGCGATATTCAGAAGGCATTCAGGGACGCCGACGTCGTGCTCGAACGGAAATATTATACACACTATGCACAGCACTGCGCGATCGAGCCGCACGTCTGTCTGAGCCATCTCGACGAGAACGACCGCCTGACGATCTACGTCTCGACTCAGGTGCCGTTTCACTCCCGCCGTATCACGGCCCAGGCCCTCGATATTCCGCTCAAAAAGGTTCGCGTGATCAAGCCTCGCATTGGCGGCGGTTTCGGCTCGAAGCAGGAAGTGCTTCTCGAGGACGTCTGCGGTTTCGTCACCCTCAAGACCCGACGACCCGCGAAATGGGAACTGACCCGCGAAGAGGAGTTCGTCTCGGCCCGCACGCGCCACCCGATGGTCGTCACGATCAAGAGCGGCGTGAAGAAAAACGGCACGATTACCGGCATCTCGATGAAGATCCTGAGCAACACTGGCGCCTACGGCAGTCACGCGCTCACGGTCATGTCGAACTGCGGCTCGAAGGTCCTGCCGCTGTACA
>JAKJFL010000015.1:0-16000 GCA_022704935.1 Candidatus Rifleibacteriota bacterium | reverse complement strand
TCGGGAGCCCAGGGATGCGGGTGCTCCGAGCGAGGAAGACTGGCGTCGAAAGGGTTGATGACTTCTGCTGGTTTGTCCGTTCCCCATGCGGGAAATCCGCCGCGGACGCGCGATTGACATGAATAGATCACCAGCAGCAAGGCACCGAAGATGACGAAGAACACTCCGACTCTGCCCAGTATTTCGTTCAGGACAAACGCGGCGGCCTTTTGGAATGTCTTCTTTGGGGCTGTCGCCGAAGCAGGGACGGAAGGAATCAGATACGAACATTTCGGGCACGGGAAACATGATCCGCCCTCCGCCTTTGCAGGAAGGAAAACGTCTTCCTCACAATTGGGGCAAACAATCTTGCTCTGATAGAGTTCCGGTGATTCCTTATCCTCGTTCATTGGCTTAGTATGCCATTTTGCACCGCTTTCGGCAAATCACTCCAAGGTGGCGACAACCTCTTTCAGTTTCGCGGGAATGAGGATGTGCCGGGGGCATTTGACGCCACAGGCGCCGCATTCGACGCAGTTGCTGGCTTTTCCCTCGCCGACATACATGCCATACTTGAAGCTGGCGGTGCCGACGTCCTCGAATATGGCCGCGTTGTTCAGCAGACTGAAACAGCCGAATGTTCACGCCGGCGGGGCAGGGCATGCAGTATTTGCAGCCGGTGCAGTCCATCTTGATCCGGGCACGGTATTCCTTCCGGACGGCCTCGGTAATTCTTCGTTCCTTTTCCGAAAGACCGATCGACGACGGCTGCCCGGAATCACATGCGAAATTATCCGAACTCCCGGATCAGCTCCAGTCGCCCCGGAGTTTGTTGAGGTGGTTTCGTGTGAGGCCGAACGCGGTATCGACGCAGTCGGAGAATGCCTCGTCTTCGATTGCACCTCGCAGCAGGACGGCCTCGAAGATGGCGTCGTTCAGCCGTTGCATCAGCGCATCGTCAGTGCATGCGGAGATGTTCAGCCCGGAAACGAGCCGGCAGGCTTCCTGCATCAGGGCGAACAGTTTCCGGCTCGCCCCGTCTCCGATCGTCGTCGCCAGCACGTCGAACAGCCTCAGATGAACTTCCGGGGGAAGCTTGTCCGCAGCGTTCCGAAGAACCTGCGCGGCTGCCGTGCGAACCCCGGGCTCCTCTTCGGGATTACCAAGAAGAGCGGCCAGCCGTTCCGCCAGTTCCGATCGTCGCCCATCGGGAAGGCTCCGCCAGAGACTGGCGACCTGCCGGGCAAGGGAAGCCGCAGCACCGGTCCGCTCCTCCCGACCTCGCTTTCCGTCGGTGAGAACGTCGAAAAAAGCTTCGATTTCAGCGGTCATTTCCATCCCCTTTTATATGAATATTTATATATCATGCTTCACCCAAATCGCAGGGTATCGTCGCGGGGGTAGGTGAGGCGCTTCCCATCGAGCTCGTAATACCCGTCGGGCTTCTGGCACAGCAGAGCATACTCGGACCGGCCGGTCCAGCCGTGGCCCGAAGAGCGGACCGGATTCTGCGCGAGGTATGCCTCGGCTTCCCGGAGCGTGTCGAACCGCCTGACGACCGAGACGGCGTCGATCATGCCCTGGGTGATCTCCAACAGGGCCAGCACGACATCGCGCGTGCGGTCCAGGTCGATCGGCTCCTTCGGAGACGGGTGGAGGCGGTTCTTCCATTCCTCCCGTGAAAACGACAGCCCCTCGGGAAACGCGAGACAGAGGCTCCCCCAGAAGGGGACGGTGGTGACGGTCGGCATCTCGCGCGCGAAGATCTCCTCGAGTCTGCGCATGGCCTCCTTCTCTGATGGAAACCGGGTTCGGACTCGATCCCACGTATTTCCGAGAGTGTGGCACATGCTGTCCCAAGAGAGGTCGTGAACATGGAGGCAGTGCTTCACGAGCGGCGCATAGGGAAGAATGGCCGCAATGATCGCGAACCGGGGCGTTCGCGTAGGATGAACCACGGCCACGGCGTCCAGGCATTTCGGGAGCCAGTCGTCGCGGTCGACGAGCCGGTTTTTCGCCTTGACCAGCTCGCGCGCAAACTGAAAGGCCTGCACGCCCGTCGTCAGGCCGGCAGCCGAAGCGATATCGGGGATTGCACCAAGGAAGCCCTCCGGTTCCACGTCGGGATTCTCGGTGAGAAGGGGCAGAATGTTGGCGAAAGCCTCTATATCGCGCACCTTGCGCAGGATCGGTTCGAGCCGGGAAAAGGCGGCACGAACGGCTTTCAGGAGGCAATCATCGGAGCAGGCAACGAGCCTCCCCAGCAGATGGGGATCGGATCTCAACTGGCCCGCAATCGTGGAATTCGGGGGAAAGGCTTCGGCAATCGCGTTTTCCGGAGTCGCAAGGGCCGCGGCATACCTCGAGAGAACAACGTCGGCCAGCTTTTTCCCAAGAAGCTCGGCATGCGCCTTCGCATCGAGCAGAATGTTCCGAAGGGCCTTCAGATCGGGAACGGTGCGCAGGACCACCCCGGCATGAACCTGGAACAGTCGCGGGCCCAGCTCATTCCCGTCTCGATCGAGCAGGAAGCTCCCCAGGAAGGAAAAATCATCGGCATTGGTTGTCTTCCGGTACGATGCAAGCACCGATTCGAGTTCCGTGATTTCATTTCCCATGAATCTTCGTATCCTCTCGTCATATGTAATTATTGGTATTCAACATACATGATCTCGAAAGAGTGGCGCAATACCAGCGAAAAGCATCATCGGAAGGTTATTTTCAGAAGTTCACGCGTTGCCACGCATTTCAGTAACAAGAACCCCCGCCCGTGTCAGGCGGGGGTTCTTCAGTTCGCGGGTGTCAGGGCTTTACGGTCTGGAGGCGGGTGGCGAGGCTTCGGACGTGGTCGATCGAGAGGGGGCGCTCGCGCCACTCGAAGGCCTTGAAAGCGGGCATCTGGTCAGCCGCATGCGTCCCCCAGCCGGCGTTGCCGGGGGGCATGACGCCGATGATGCTGATGCCGTCGGGGTTCAGGCGCATGATCTGCACGTCACTGCCGCGGTTCATGAAAGGCGTACACGAGGCCGTGGGCGCCATTGTCGGGGCTCCGACGTGGTTCACACCGGCGAACTCCATGGCCGGGCACGGAAGCAGCGGAAGCGGTGTTCCTTCAGACGCAAGACCGGCGACCGTCGCGGAGAATACCTCGGTGACGACCTGGCTTGCGGGCTTTCCGCCCAGGTAGTCGAAGCCGGAGGTGCCTTTCAGCGCTTTCGCGAGAAGTGAGGTCTGCGTCCAGGTGGGGTCGGAAGCGAGCATCCAGGCGTATTCGCCCAGGGTATTTCCGAACATCGTTCCGAACAGTCTGTTCCAGAATGCATCGAACAGGCCTGCCCCGGGATGGTCGAGCAGGCCGTCGCCGTTCTCGTCGGTGCGCAGGCCGTTCCAGTCTCGCAGGGCCCCGAGAGCCGTTATTCCGCCGGCCGTCAGGGCGGGCTCGTCGATCAGGGCCGTAAGAAGATCGCGGAAGAACCAGGCCCGAAGATCGGTGAACGCCATGGCCCGATCTAGCTCCTCGAGATACTCGACAGACCAGCGGTCCCGGTTTCCGGCGAGCTGCTCCGCAAGGAATCTGGTGCGCTGGTCGGCACCCCAGCCGGTCTGCATGTCGCCGTCGCGGTATCCGTTCACGGGCGGGCAGTTCCAATTCGCGTAAAAGCCCGAAGCCGGATCCGTTCCGGCAAGCCGGAGGTCGGGATACGGGAAAACCGTCGGCCGGCCGGTCGGCAGCCGGTCGTCACCGAAACTTTTGCGGCTCTTTCCACAGCCGGTATGCGTAAAGGCGATATGGCCGCCCCGGTCGGCCCCGAGCCAGTTGATGGAAATGGCCATCCCGTCACTGGCGGCAAGCCATTGTTCGAGGTTTTCCGCATGATTCGAGGCGAACCAGGCCGCGTAGGAGTCGATCAGACGCCCTTTCCAGGCCCGATGCTTCACATACACCACGGGGCCTTCGGCCGCAATCACCGGCCCGAGCGGGGTGTCTTCGAACGTCCGCTCGATCGGCTTGCGCAGGCCTTTCACCAGGATTTTTTCGGTCCGGGTGACGACCGGCATCGTGCTCTCCCCCGATGTCGGGGCTGCAAGGTTCTCACCGCCGATCAGGATCGACGGATCACTCGCCAGCCGCCTGAATGTCACGACATCGACGATATTGCCGACGCCGGCCGTCGCGGAAAAGCCCAGGTCGCGGTTCGCCCCGAACAGGAGCGCGAGGTATCCGGCCGGGGTGGTTCCGACGAGGTCGAATTTCGGCGTGTGCAGGCCGATCTCGTAGACGGCAGAGGGCGAGAAATAGCCCATCTGCGGACCGCCGTACAGAAACGCTTCCCTCTTTCCCTCGGAAAGGCGGGACAGTACGGCGGCGTAACTTCCGGACTTGTCGGGAATGCCGATCGTTTTCAGCGTCTGGTTGCGCTTGCGGCTCCGCAGGGTGGGCGCCTCGAACGGCTCCGTCCCGGGAAGATAGGATGGCAGACGGGGCGAATGGCGCAGCTTCTGCGGCGAGAGGAACGGCGTGTCGCCCAGCGTCGTGTAGACGGCCGGATCACGGTAGAACACGACGTCTTCGAAGATGCGCGAAGCCTGACGGGCTCCGTATTTTCGCACCATCGCCGAGAGCAGGTGCAGGTTGTCGAGTTCCTGGGTGAAATCGTTGTATCTCGCGCCCATCGTGCCCGCGAAAATTTCGAGCACGTCGGCGACGGAGAATGGCGTCGCCTCGACGCCGGCAGCTACAAGTCCCGGATCGGCGGGGATTCTGTGCAGCCGCATCTGCTCCACGGCGCGGTTCAGGCCGCGGGTGAACGCCTCGACGGCGGCCTGAAACTCGTCCGGCGCCCGCTCGAATCCCTCCCGCAGCTCCGTCTCGGATACCCGGTCGCGACGCGCAAGGGTATCGGCATCGAGAAACGCCTTGCCGAACAGTTCCGACAGCGTTCCTCGGCAGGAACGGCGCAGGAGCTCGAGTTGCATCATTCTGTCCTGCCCGATGCAGTAACCGAATCCCCAATAGGCCCCCTCCGTCGAACTCGCCACGACATGCGGAACGCCCACCGGATCTCTCCAGATCTGGATCTCGACGCCGGGCATCGGATGCCGGTATTCCGAAAGTTCGGCCGCTTCCCCGGCGACGACGGGGGTTGCCGGCACGACCAGGGCGGATACAGCAACGGTGAAAATTGCTACAGCATTTACTATATATCGCTTCATATTTATTTCAATCCTTCTTTCGGTGTCTCCCATGCACCGGGTTTCCCGTCGAACTCGCTCCTTCCGGCGATGGTTTCCGGCATCCGGGGCAAACGACATGCGGGGCTTTCCATTGCCGAAAAGCCCCGCATGGATGAGTCTCACGTCAGATTTTTTCGAACTGGTCCTTGCTCACGCCGCAGGTCGGACAGACCCACGAGTCCGGAATCTTCTCGAAGGGGGTTCCGGGGGCAACGCCGCCGTCCGGATCACCGACAGCCGGGTCATACTCGTATCCACAAACGGTGCATCGATACTTGTCCATCTTCAACTTCTCCTCGGTGGATTTGGATTTCTCAAAAGGAATTCTTCACATCGATAAGCGCCTTACGCTCAGCGGCGTTCAGCAGCACCTCGACTTCCAGCATCGGCAGCATGCCGTCGCCGATTTCGGCGATCCGCGCGCAGCCGGGTATGATGGTCACGCCTTCGGGAGACCGTAGCGGCACGCGGCCATCGGCAAGCCGCAGCGTCACGTCGTCCACATACAGCGCCAGCAGGCCTTCGGGAGCCCGGAACACGAGCAGACGCTCCTCATCGTCCTCCCCGACGGATTTTTCCGCCTTCGCAACGACGCCGAGACGGGAGCGCGGGTCGAACACCGGTATAATATTACCACGTATATTAACGACCCCGACCAGCAGCGGGACGCTCATCCCGACGGTGATCAGCGGGGGAGCCATCATGATCTCGGCAACCGCGACCGCATCGACGGCGAACTTCGTGCCGCCGAGAGACACGGTCACGAGCTGCAGATACTGTATCTCTTCCGAGGTCCTCCCGCTCTGTTTGCGGATCCGGTCGAGGATGTCGGAATCACGTCTGAAGGGAAGCACGGGCGTCATCGGGGTGTTTCTCCGGGATCGGCGAAGAGATTCAGGCCGGAAGCTTTCGGGCGGCCCGTGGCGCCGGCGGCGGGCGGCTTTCCGACCGAGGCGCGTTTCGCACGGGTCGCGGCCCAGTCTCGCAGGCCGGCGATCTGCTCCCGCATAGTGACGGCGAGAGGAACGGTCTCGGTGAGCGCCTTGCGAAGGTCGCCCGTTTCGAGATCGCGCCCGGCATGGAAGGCATCGAACATGGCACTGATCACGGCCTGCTCGATTTCCGCGCCGGAGAACCCCTCGCTGACCGCCGCAAGTTCGGCGAGGTCGAACTTCGCCGGGTCGCGGCGCCGCTTGGAAAGATGGATCGTGAAGATCGCGCGCCGCTCCTCGTCGGTGGGAAGATCGACGAAGAAGATCTCGTCGAATCGGCCCTTGCGCAGCAGTTCGGCGGGCAGGTCGCGAATGTTGTTCGAGGTCGCGATGACGAACACCGGCACCGTCTTTTCCTGAAGCCACGTGATGAAGCTGCCGAAAATGCGGCTGCTGACGCCGCCGTCGCCACTGCCGCCCGACACGCCGGCGAACGCCTTCTCGATCTCGTCCAGCCAGAGGATGGTCGGGGAAAGCGCTTCGGCCATGCGGATGGCGCGCCGCAGGTTCTCTTCCGACTCGCCGACGTATTTCCCGAAGATCTGGCCAACGTCGAGTCTCAGCAGGGGAAGCCGCCACAGCGAGCTGATCGACTTCGAGATGAGACTCTTGCCGCAGCCCTGGACGCCGAGCAGCAGGATGCCCTTCGGCTCGGGCAAGCCGAACTCGCGAGCGCGCGCCGTGAACGCCTCGCCGCGCTTGATCAGCCAGTCTTTCAGGATCTCCAGGCCGCCGACGTTCGCCAGTTCCTCCTGGACCTCGTAATACTCCAGCAGGCCGCTCTTGCGGATGATCTGCTTCTTTTCGGACAGGATGAACGGAACGTCGGTTTCGTCGAACTTCAGATCGTTCACGATCGCCCGGTTGAAGACGTTCTCCACCTCGGACTGGGTGAGCCCCGAAACGGACTTCACGATCCGGTCGCGGGTGTCCTCGCCGAGGCTGATCTTCACCTTGCTGCCGTGGATGCGTTTCACCTCGGCGATCACATTGTCGAGCAGGCCGGCGATCTCCTTCTGGGTCGGAATCGGGAAATCGAACACCGTGATCTCTTTTTCGAGCTCGTGCGGCACGCGCAGGATCGGCGACAGCAGGACCAGGCTCTTGTAGCTCGTCCGGAACGCCACGGCGATATCGCGCAGGGTGCGGCGCACCTGCAGGGGATCGCTCAGGTAGGCCGGCATCGGGTCCTCGAAGAAGAGGTGGAGGTCCTTGAAGACGAACAGGGCGCGCTCCTGCGAACGCAGGGCGTGCCGCAGCGCCTTGAGAGGGCTCACGATCGGCTCGCCCTTCGCGTCTTTGATCTCGGCGCCCTTCGGGTCGAGAAGCCCGTCGGATGCCGACCAGACCCACATCGTCTTCTGCGTTGCCTTCGCGACGTCGGCCAGGGCCGTCATGGCCCGTCCTTCCTCGCTGGTAACGAGATACAGCATCGGGTATCGCGCCCGGATATGGTCGCTCAGTTCTTTGATCAAGTCCATGGTTTCCCCTCTTTCCGCCGTCTATTGTATCAAAATCTTCCCGGAGGACAAGAGGCGACGAGATGGCAAAGAATTTCTTCCGGTATCGAATAGGTAAATCTGGTATAACCAAGGTATGGTTTTCAAAAATCTGCTGAACTGGATCACCGGCAGGCCCTCGGAAGAAACAGCACCAGAGCCGGCCCAGACGCAAAGTGAGAGACGCAGGTTCCAGCGCATCGGCCTCGAGGACGGCCTCGCATGGCTCGGCGGGCAGGGGCCGTTTCCCATCCTGAACATCAGCTACGGCGGCATCAAGTTCGAGATCCCGACCGGGACGTCCGGGGACGGTGCCATTGCACCCGGACAGGTTCTCGAAGCGAACATCCAGCTCGGCAACGTGCGGTTCGCGACGGACCTCAAAATCTGCAACAGATTCGAAACCGTGTTCGGCTGCTCGTTCGTCGGCCTGAAACCCGCGGCATCTCGGCTCGTCAGCGATTTTCTCAAGCCCCGCATCATCGGCGCATCGATAACCGAGATCGACGGCTCTCGCCTCCAGCACCACGATCCCAACCTCCGGATGCGCTGGTTCCAGGGTGAGGAGGGAACGCAGATTTTTCTCTGGCAGACTCTCGACGGGGAAATCGTCAGGGAGGAATACTATTTTTTAGATTATATCATTACCTGGAATCAGGAAACGCAGGTGTTCCAGACGGGGAAACTCCGCCCCGACCGGGGGAAATCCGGCTTCGGCAGGGTCGATCCGTCGACCGTCGTGTTCTTCAAGGTTCCCTCGCACCGGGCGATCAGGATGGGCCGGAAGATTCTCGAGTGCGCGGCCCTGCCGCTCGAAGCGCGCGACCAGATGCTCGAGAACCTGATTCGCGAGGAAAAGCGTCTCTACCAGCGCTACATCATCCGAGCGGGCGACCAGGCACCTCGCTTCACCCCCGATGGGAACCCCGGCCGCCACCTCGTCGTCGCCAACCTCAGCATCGGCGGCATCGCGTTTCTGACCCCCGACGAGGGGTTCGGCAACCTCGGAAAACGCGGCGAACTCCTGACCGGGCGACTCGAGCTCGAAGGAAACGCGGTGCCCGTTCACGTCAGGATCGTCTACATCACCGGCCAGATGATCGGCGGCACGCTGGAACCAGCCGGCACGGCCGGGAACGACGAGATCGCCAGATTCCTCGCCCCCCGCCTTCTCGGCCAGTCGCTCGAAGAGATGCCATCGCCGCTCGAAGAACTCCCCCAGAGCTTCCGAAGCTCCCGGGTCTACCTACACGTCGGCCTTCACAACACGCACGTCATCTCGGCCGTGAACCCCGACGGAAGCCTGCTGGCCGGCCGGATCGCCTTCATGGATCACATCCTCGTCTGGGAACGCGGCACCCTCGTCTCCTGGAAATGCCCGGGCGGCATCGTCTTTCCGCGCGACTGGGAGCTCCCCCTCGACATCCTGGAGCGCGAAGCGGCCCTTCCCGAGCATCTGCGGGGCATCTGCGCCGAAATGATCGAGTCGGCCGAACTCCCCACGGAAGTGGCCATCGCCTGGAAAAAAGCGCTGTCGTAAACAGCCGTTCCACATCGTAGTCCCCGCCTCGCTTCAAGGCCCGCACAGACTTTTTTTCTGCAGCCGGCCTTCGAGCGAGACTTCCTCTCGCGTCATCCGCGCTTTCTGCCGATGGTCAGGAAGATCGCCCCCATTCACACCTTCATGCCGGCCTCCTCACACCTCAAAGCATACTCCAATATAATAGTAATATTAATACATTGCTATTATTATCAATAAATAATTATCAGCATCATCATGATAACATTGTATTGTAGAGGTTCAAGAAGCAAGAAAATAGGCCCGACTCACTAAGTGAGTCGGGCCTGTTTGATTCCTTCAGTGAAACCGGGTGTTTCCGAAACCTCCGGCGCCTGGCGTCAGGGCAGTTTCAAATAGCGCTTCAGCGCTTCGACAGCTCTCCCCCGGTGGCTGATCCGGTTTTTTTCCTCCTCGGAAAGCTCGGCGACGCTGCAACCGCGCTCCGGGAGCATGAAGACGGGGTCGAAACCGAAGCCACCCGTTCCGTGCCGCTCGAAGCCGATCCGGCCCTCGAGCGTTCCCTCGAAGAAGGTCGAGGCGCCTGCACCGTCGATGTAGCAGACCACGCACCTGAACCTCGCGGATCTTTTTTTCTCGGGCAGGTCGGCAAGCTCGTTCAGGAGCTTGTCGATGTTTTTCTCGTGGGTCGGGTTGGGCGCCGAGTAGCGCTGGGAGTGAATTCCAGGCCTTCCGTCGAGCGCATCGACTTCCAGGCCCGAATCATCGGCGAAAACCGGCTCTTTCACCAGCTCCCAGAGGGCTCGCGCCTTGATCTCGGCATTTTCGTGATAGGTGTGGCCCGTTTCGGCCACTTCACCGATGCCGGGTATATCGAGCTGGCATCGAAGATTCACCGATTCGCCGAGAATTGCGCCGATCTCCTGCAGTTTGTGCCGGTTACCGGTGGCGATCCAGAGTTTCATGGGAAACGTGCGATCGCGCTGTCCTGCGCGGCAAACAACTCTTTGACGCCCTGCTCTCCGAGTTTGAGCATGGCATCGAGCTGCGCGCGGTCGAACACGCCATGCTCGGCGGTTCCCTGGACTTCGATATACCCGCCGGCTCTCGTCATGACCAGGTTCAGGTCGGTCTCGGCGCGGGAATCCTCGTAATAATCGAGATCGAGAAGGGCTTCACCCTGGAAAATGCCGACGCTGACCGCGGCAAGGCGATTCACGATCGGGTTTTCCGTGACTTTTCCCTCGGCCATCAGTTTTTTCACGGCCATTTCGAGGGCGACCATCGCGCCTGTCACAGACGCCGTCCTGGTGCCGCCATCGGCCTGAAGGACGTCGCAGTCGATCTGGAGGGTGCGCTGGCCGAGCTTTTCGAGATCGAGAGCGGCACGGAGTGCCCTTCCAATCAATCTCTGGATTTCATGCACACGCCCCTTGACCGTCGTCGTGCCGTATCCGGCGCGGGCGTTGCGGGTTAGGCCGCAGCCGGGCATCAGAGCATACTCGGCGGTGATCCAGCCCTGGGGCCTGGAACGCGCTTCGACGAAAGGCGGCACCTTCTCGTCGACCGTGACGGTGCAGATCACTTTCGTATCGCCGCAGGTGATGAGGGCGGAACCATGGGGATACTTGACGAAGCCGGGCTCGATTGAAACCGGGCGCAGCTGGTCCGGGCGACGCTGATCATGACGTGGCATCGTGTTTCTCCTTGTTACGCCGCTTACATGCCGCCGTCGGGCATGAACTCGACGTGTTGGTTGAAGGCAAGCATCAGGATCAGGACGAGAGCGAAGAGACCGAACATGATCATAATGAACTTGCGATGCGCCGCGGCGAGATCTTCCGGAGTCATGCGCGACTTCATCATCTCCCGCTCGAGCTCGCGCTCGCGCTTGTTCAGTTTGCGCTTTCGTCCTGCTTCCGGCGGGGTCGGTGATGTGACCTGATCTTCGTCCATACGTCGTTATGCTCCTGTGAAATGTCGGAAAAGAGTGTCAGGATACCACAATCCATCTTCCCGGCCAACATCTGAGTTTCCCCGTGGCAACCGCATGAGACTCCGGTCGCGCTCATCGGAACGAACGTGAATCCCAGGGACCACCATGATCACAGAGGTTTCACAGATACTCTTTCAATTCTCCGCGCACTTCGTGGGTTCAGCGATTCAGCGGTTGTGAGATCTGATGCACTCGCACGGGGAGTTTCGCCTCTTCCATCGGACACCGTTTTGGATTATGCTGTCTGAAAGACGATCGGCATCCCGACAAAGACAAGGGAGAAACGTATGATCCCGGCTATCAGAGGGAAAATCCAGAAGGGGCTCGGCGAAGGTCAGAACACCGTGCGCGAGCAGATGCCACTTTTCAAGGAGTGTTTTCCGGAAGTCGGCATCTGTCATCTCGGAACGATCAATATTCTTCTCGAGCAGCCGCTTGTCGTGATCACTCCCGACTTCACCACCAGGCCTCTTCCATGGCATCCGGCGTTCCGCGTCGTGAAGGGCGGCGAAACGTTCCAGTTCGTCCGCGTCCGCCTCACGGTGGCGGGACATCCGCCGGTCAACGCCTGGATTTATCGCGCCCAGTTTTCCCCCTACCGGGAAAATCCCTTCTACGTCGAAATCATCGCTCCGAAAATCGGTTATACCGGCACTCCCGACTGCACCGTGGAGGTGTTGAGCAGCTGTCACACCGGCGTTGTCGTGATCGGAGACGGACAACTCGGAAAAGTCCCGGGCTCCGGCTCCGGCCCGAACTGACCCGTTCCCATGGAACTCCAGGGACTTACCGGACGGGTCCGGGTCATCCCCGGCCCGGTGAACATCGGTGTCATCATGCTTGGCGGAGATCGGGTCGCCCTCGTCGATTCGGGGCTTGATCGACGGATGGCAAGGCGCGTACTGGAACTGCTCTCGGCGTATCGTCTGGAACCCGCCGTGATCCTGAACACCCACGCGCATGCCGATCACTGCGGCGGAAACGCTTATATCCAGGAGGCGACCGGCTGTCGCATTCTCGCAAGCCCCTCCGAGGCCGCCGCCATCGCGAATCCTCTCATGCAGGCAATCGCCCTGTATGGCGGCGCCCCTCCCGACGAACTTATCAATTCGCTGATCGTCGCGGAGCCGTCCAAAGCCGAGGTCATCGAGTCTGACACGCTCGAATTCGATGATCTGGCGATCAGGGTCCTCAGGCTTGGAGGCCACTCCATCGGTCAGCTCGGCTTCGTCGCCGACGGCGTCGCGTTCCTGGGCGACGCCCTGTTTCCTCTCCACACGATCCAGAAGCATCGCCTGCTCTTCATCTACGACCCCCTCGAGCACCTGAACACGCTCGAACACCTGCAGAGCGTCACGGCATCGTCATTCGTCGGCGGCCATTTTCAGCCGGAATCGCGTATCGACATCCTGCTCGCAGAGAATATCAGACACGTGCGGGACGCGTTTGCCCTTGTGAAGAGCCTGTTGTCGGGCCCTCAGCCATACGACCGGCTCGCGAAGCAGTTTTTCGGGAGCTTCAAGCTGCAGAAATCCGGCTGGGAACATTTCCTTCACCGCGCCACGCTTTCGGGACTGCTGTCGGCACTGAAACGCAACGGGGAAGCCGATTACAGGATCATGGACAATCTGCTGGTCTGGTATGGCACCGGCAAGCCGGGAAAACGCGAACTTTGAATAAAGCAGCCATTATTATATTATTGATTATATTAACAGCCACCGTTTTCGCGCAGGAGCCGCGAAGGGAGCGCTTTCTTGTCACCAGACCGGGCGATTCCGCCGCCTTCGTCCGGCATCCCGGCCGGCAGGCGCCGGGCCGAGGCTTTGCGCTGCGCTACCGGTTCGAGGGAAACGACGGCGCGATCCATCGGATCTGCCAGGGGATCGAATCGGAAACAGCCGGGTCGGAAGACACCCAGGAAGAGGACGAAAACGCTCTTCCGGATGCCGGCGAAGCCCTGCGACTGAACGAGAAACTGATGGCGGAAGCCCTCGCTTCGATCGTCACCGCCACTGAGTCAGCCTCCGTGACGGCATCCGAACCGGCGCCTGCAACGCCCCCGCAATGAGCAAATCGGCGCCCGGCCGAAGCCGGGCGCCGATGGATCGTCTCTGTGTATTAGTAGCCGGAGCGGCGCTTGTTGAAGCAGTCGCGGCAGTAGACCGGCTTTTCACCCGTCGGCTTGAACGGCACCTGGGTTTCCTGACCGCACTCAGAGCACTGAACGGTATGCATCTGCTTCTGGCCCGAACCGGGAGGGCCGCTGCGGGTGGTCTTGCGCTGATCGCGGCACCCCTTGCAGCGAACGGGCTCGTGCTCGAATCCTCTCTCTTTGTAGAACTGCTGCTCGGAAACGGTGAAGGTGAAGGGCTTTCCGCAGTTGCGGCAGGTGATGGTCTTGTCTTCCATTTGGCTTTCTTCCTTAAAGAATTGGTCCAAGGATCGTCAACCTGGGGGTTTGGAGTTCCACCAGAATCAACCGGTAATTCCCATACTCCGCTCCTTTTCAGAGCCGGAGCTGTCTCTCATCGATCCTCTCGGATCTCCGTCGAGACATTCGTCATCAGTCACCATCGCCGGAAGCCATTCAGAACGGAGGCTGGATTGCATTCACCTCCCTGGCGCCTGATCTTGTCGGAATTGCATCCGGGCAAACGGTCACTTGATAAAGATTACCAGCCAAATGCAAATGTGTCAAACGTATCGTGTACGCTTGTAGCGAGTCGTCACTCGTGATAGCATCGAAAGTGGACGATATGAGCCAGACAGGCACCAGGTTTATGTACAAAGTTGTGCTTCCGTATATCGAGTCCGCGAACCCGGCAAAACGGTTCAAGATCGAGTATACGGTCGAAGCCGACGACCGGGAAACCGCCCAGCAGAAAGCTGAGCGGGAATTCCACGCCTACACGCTCTATAACAACGCATCATGGGTACGAACCCTCGAGCGCGAAAGCATCCGCGTCTGGCGCATCATGCCGCACCTGCCGCAGACGCCGCAGTCGATCGACAGCCTGCTCAACGACCTCGCCAGCCCCGACGAGGACGTCGTGTATGCCACCCTCAAGGCGCTCGGCGAACTCGAAGACGCAGCCGCCGGCTCGAAAGTGGTCCCCCTGCTCGACCATTCGAACCCCGATCTGGCCGCCCTCGCCGCGGAAACTCTCGGAAAATTCGGAGACCAGACGAACCTCCCCTGCCTGACCTCGCGGTTCACCCCTCAGGCCCATCCATTGCTGAAAGCGTCGATCCTCTCCGCCCTCGGAAGACTGGCCCGGGCCGGCGATCCCGTCGCGGAGCTGGTCGCAACGGCGCTCGGCGATTCCGACAATCGTGTTCGGGCGAACGCCGTCGAGCTGGTGGAGCGGCTCAGTCTGCCGACGACCACTCGCATGCTGCTTCCCCTGATGGGTGACGAGGACAACCGAGTCCGGGCGAACGTCCTCAAGGCACTCTGGTCGACCCACGACCGCAAGGCGCTCACCGCCGCCCTCAGGGAAATGGCCGGCCATTCGAGCCGCTGGATGCGCGCTTCCGCGGCGTTCGTTCTCCAGCATATCGACGTCCAGGAGCGCATCGCCCTGCTCAATGACCTCGGCCACGACCCGTGTCCCGAAGTCCAGGCAAATGCATGGAAAGCCATTCTCGTAATCCGTGATCCCGAGCTTCTCGGCCTCTGGCTCGAGTATCTCGGCAAGCACAACGGGGAAGGCTTCGCACGCATTGCCGAGCATATCGATGCGATCGGCCAGTCGGCGTATCTGCCGCTTCTCGAGATGAGCCGCCGGAACGACGCGGGGAAGCCGTTCGCCATTCAGTTCCTCGACCGCCTCGAGGAACTCTGCCGACGCAGGCACGGTTGGCTCGCCTGGCTTTCCCTGAAACAGCAGCGCATCGCCAGAAAACTTTTCTAGGGAAACCGCGCGTTCCGACGTTTGCCCCTTTCCCCACTCTGTGATAGCATGGAATATCTCCGGTCGCCGATGCGACCGATCGCATCTTTGCACAGGATTCATCCATGAAAGAACAAGCCCCGAAAATGAAGACGATCGCGCTGTATGTGCTGCTGCTGATCATCTTTCTGACAGCGTTCACCAACATCGCGAACACGAAGAAGGTCGAAAAGATCAAATACTCCGAGTTCCTCAAGATGCTCGGCCAGAAAGCCAATCCGCGCGTCATGAGCGTCAAGATCAACGATCGCGAGATAACCGGCCAGGCCGTCAGCACCAATCTGTTGTCGCCCGAAAAGGGCGCCGTGCAGATGCAGTTCCAGACCGTCGCGCCCGACGATCCGGGCATCATGCAGATCATCCGCGACAGCGGCGTCACGATCGAGGCCGAGCCGCCGGCGCAAATGTCGTGGTGGCTTAACCTGTTGATCAACTGGTTCCCCTTCATCCTCCTGATCGGCGCCTGGATCTACATCCTCCAGAAAATGCAGGGCGGCGGCGCCAAGGCACTCAGCTTCGGCAAAAGCCGGGCCCGCATGGTCGACACGACCGAGAAGCGCGTCATGTTCAAGGATGTGGCGGGCACCGAAGAAGCCAAACAGGACCTCGAGGAAGTCGTCGAGTTTCTGAAAGATCCGAAGAAGTTCACCGAGCTCGGCGCGAAGATTCCGCGCGGCGTCCTGCTCTACGGCCCGCCCGGCACCGGAAAAACCCTTCTCGCACGCGCCGTCACCGGCGAGGCGAACGTACCTTTCTTCAACATCTCCGGCTCCGAGTTCGTCGAGATGTTCGTCGGCGTCGGCGCCAGCCGCGTCCGCGACCTGTTC
>JAKJFL010000433.1:0-3584 GCA_022704935.1 Candidatus Rifleibacteriota bacterium | reverse complement strand
GTCGGCAGCATTACGGGGGCTGATCAGTCGAAAACGTCGGGGAAAACGTGGATGTTGCGTCGCTTCAGTACGCCGTTTTCATAGGTGTCGGCGATCAGGTGGATTTCCCAGCGACCGGTTTGCGGACTGATCGATTCGATGATGCTGCCCGAGTATGGGTTTGCAAGGCTTTCTTTAACGATCGTATTCGTGGAAAGAAGCCGCATGAAATATCTAACATCGGCGCCTGGGAGCGGCTCGAAATGAATGTCAACAGACTGTTTACCGTCATACACGAGCCAGGGAGTTCCCGAAAAATTTCTCATAAGCGTCCATGGGATGCTTTCGACGGTAAGGGAATACGTTTCTCCATTCTGGATATATTTTAATATATAATTATTTGCAAATGAGAGAATGGTATTTCCGATCAATGTTGTCTCATAGCGCATGATAAAGTAATTCATGCGAAAGGGTTCGGAAATGCGGGTTCCTTGAGCTGTTTCTACCCAGCCGCCCGTGACGCCGTCACCGCCGGCGTATGCGAAAATACCGTCTCGATCTCTCGCGCCTTCCTGCGTGATGCGCACGGGAACGATGCCGCCACTGAAGGGGCCGGTAGAGCCGGAGTCCCCGCCGTTTCCTCCGCAGCCGGAAACCACGATGAACGACATCAGAACGAACATCATGAAAAGCCGTTTCATATAGTATTGCACGATACCACATTTCCGAAATCCGGAGTAGGGGCGCTTCGCGAAGCGCCCGTACTTGACATGTGGGAACACTGTCGATAGCATCATTTTCCATGCGTATTCTTCATTCCCTCGAAGGGCACACCTGGAGCGGCGGGCAGCAGCAGGCGCTTCTTCTGGCCATGGGCCAGGCCGCGAGAGGCCACGACGTTCTCCTGATGTGCCAGAGAGGCAGCGAGCTCGAGCGGCGCGCCGCCTCGCACGGGATATGTTTGCGTCCCCACGACTACCGCGGCGAGCTCAACCCCGTATCCATCGCCGGACTCGCGAAAGCGTTCAATGAATTCCGGCCCGACGTCGTGAATGTCCACCGTGCCTGGGCGCACACCCAGTGGGCGCTCGTGTCGCTCGTGCACCGGTTCCGCGGCCTGATCGTCACTCGCAGGGTGCTCTTCAGACCCGACTTCAATCCCGTCAGTCTGGTGAAATACCGTACCCCGGCCGTCCGCGGCTACATTGCCGTCAGCAGGGCAGTCGCCGAGCGCCTGAAGGAAACGGGGGTGGGGGAGCGCCGCGTCCGCGTCGTCTACTCCGCGACCGATACGAACCGGTTCCGTCCGGCGTCATCCGAGCCCCTGAGCGGTCCATGGCCCGTTCCGGAAAACGCTCCCGTCGCCCTCCTGGTGGGAAATTACCATCGCAACAAAGGTCACGACCTCCTGCTTGCGGCGTTTCCGAAAGCCGCTGCCGCATGGCCCGCCCTCCATCTCGTCATCGCCGGAAACGGCACCGATTCCGGGGAACTGCCGGCGAAACTCGAGGGACATCCCCTGCGCGACCGGATACATATACTTGGCTATAGAAAAGATGTGCCGGCGCTGATGTCCCGCTCGAGCTTCACCGTCAACGCTTCTTACGAGGAAGGTTTCTCCGGGACCGTCCGCGAATCGCTCTCGATGGGCGTTCCCGTCCTTGCGTCGAATATTCCCGCGAACCGTGAAATGAACGAGCTCGTTCCGATCAGCCTGTTCGAAAGCGGAAATGAAGCGGATCTCGCTCGCGGCATTCTCGCCATGAACGTGCGGGAGCTTCCCGACGAGCGCCTGCGCCGCCGGGAAGCGGCCGTGGACTTTTTCTCACAGGACTCGATGGTCGATGCGACGCTTCGCGCCTATCGCGATCTCGGTATCCCGGCCGCATGAACCGATCCGTTCCCGTCCTGTATTATCATCGCGTCGGCGCCCCGGACCCGATCCATCTCAGCGTTCCGACGCCGCTGTTCGACGCCCAGATGGCCTATCTCGCCCGGCATGGCTGGAAAACCCTGACGATGCGTCAGCTGATCGATCATCTGAACGGCGTTTCCCCCGCACCCCGGAAGGCTCTCGCCATAACGTTCGACGATGGCTTTCGCGACAACCTCACCGAAGCGATGCCGATCCTCCGGAAGCATGGATTGCAGGCGACCGTTTTTGCCGTGGGCTCTCTCCTGAGAGACGATGCGACGCCTCCCGCAAAGGAATACAGGTCTTTTACGGCGGCTCACACGGCAGCGCGCCGCGGGGACCTGGGAGATTTCCTCTCCGCGACCGAACTCGACCGGCTTCAGGAAGCCGGCATCGAGACCCATTCCCACGGATGGGAGCACGCACAGGCTTTCTCCGACTCGAGAATAACCGGATTTTATCCGCGAACGGACGATCACTGGGCGATTCCGACGGCATGGCGGGCCGTTCCGGATGTTGCGGACCTTCCCGTATTTCCGAGAAAACCCGGTCTCGTTGCGAACGCCTGGATTCCGAACCTCGATCTCTTCCGTCGACTTTTCGAGGCGGGTGATCCGAGCCTTGTCATAGGCAGCCGGATCGAGAGACGGTATTTCGACATCGAAACGGACAGCCAGCGCGAACGGCGCGTTCGGGAAGACCTCACGAGGTCGAAACTACGGTTCGAACGCTGGCATGAGCCGGGCTGCGATGTGTTCTGCTGGCCCTGGGGCGCCCACGACGAGCCGACACGCCGGGCCGCCCGCGAAGTCGGGTATCGGGGGGCGCTTGCAACCTCGACCGGAGCGAATACCGCCGGAGCAGATCCCTTCGCCATACACCGCTTTCCCGTCAAAAAAAACGGCCTCGCCAGGTTCGTCATCGGATTGTGGCTCAGGGCGCATCCCGTCGCAAGCCGTGTGTACGGGTTTCTCCGGGGACGCGTCTGATTCTTGTGATATAATGGAATCATGATTCTCCATCCAGACGAGATCATCAAGAAAGCTCAGAAATGCCTGAAGGAAGGCCGGAATCCGGCAAGTGCCCTGACGGCGATCGGCATGGCCTATTTCGAAAAAGGACTGCTCGACAAGGCGATCTTCTATTACCAGAAGGCCCTCGAGCGTGACCAGTCCTTTGCGGCGGCGTATGCCGGTCTTGGCATCGTCTACGGGAAAAAAGGCCTCGTCACCGAATCCGTCTACAACCTGAAAGAGGCTATCCGCCTCTCGCCCGACTGCGCCCTGCTGTATAACTGGCTCGGCGATGCCTACTTCGATCTCGGCCGCACCGAAGACGCGATCAGGGAATACGGCAAGGCGACCGAGCTCGATTCCCTCGACTCGAACGCCCACAACGACCTCGCCGATGCCTACAGGCGAAAGGGCGATTTCGCACAGGCTCTCGATTACTATCAGAAGACCCTCGATATCGATCCGTCCGATACGAACGCCATCCTCGAAAAGGCACAGGTGCTCCTGCATCTCGACAGACGTGACGAGGCGCGCGGCCTGCTGCTCGACATGGTGGCCCGTTTTCCCGAATCGGAAGACACGAAAACGGCAAAAGTCGTTCTCGGCGCCCTTTTTACGCAGGAAGGCGATTACATCTCTGCCCGCGACTACCTCGTCCAGGCCGCAAAAGACTACCC
>JAKJFL010000432.1:0-3589 GCA_022704935.1 Candidatus Rifleibacteriota bacterium | reverse complement strand
CGCCCCATGGCGCTGGACGACTTGGGCCTCATTCCGACCCTGGAACAGTTTCTGGCCGGTTTCAAGAGCAGGTCGGGCATCAACGTCTTCATCGATATCGAGGGGGAGAGAGCCACGCTTGCACCGGATACCGAACTGGCGATCTTCCGCGTCATCCAGGAGGCGGTCAACAACGCGCATCGCCACGCTTCGGCCAGCTCGATCCATGCCTTTCTGAGCTTCGATCCGGCGCTCAGCAGGCTGAGCGGTGTCGTCAAGGACGACGGAAAAGGGTTCGATGCCAAGGCGATCCGCAAAAATTACGCATCGCTCAAGAAGCTTGGCCTCCTGAGCATGGAAGAGCGCATCCTGCTTGCCGGCGGTGACTTCGATATCGTTTCGAACCCGGGCGAGGGAACGGTCGTTTCCTTCTGGGTTCCCCTGTGAATCCGGCTTCCCGTCGATGAATTGGTTCCCGCCGCGGCGGCTTCAGAGCGCCCTCATTTTCTACGTAGCGGGAATCATTCTGTTCACCAACTGCTTTTTCGCGATCACGACCATCTCTCGGGAAAATCTGACATACCTCGGCGACACCACGGGAAACGCTCTGTTTCTCGGAAAAATCCTGCAGGAACCGGCGTTTCGCTTCCTTGCCGATGGCGATGCCTCCCGCCTGGAGACCATCGTGGCCGCCCGCCAGGAGAGCACGCGAGGCATCCTCGTCACGATCTTCGATCAGAACTGGTGGCGAAAATGGGGCGACAAGGAGCGGATTTCCGATCGGGGTTTCCCGCAGATCAAAAGCCTCCGTGACGGCCTGATCCAGGAAGGCGTCGCCGGCGTGACGGCGAGGGAAATATATCTTCCGGTATCTTCCGGCGGTGCCGTCATCGGGGCCATCGGCCTCGGCGTGCCGGACTTCGGTGCGAGAGACACCGGGGAAGCTGCGTTTCAGGTGTTCCTGACGCTCGGGGTGAATGTCTGCCTCGGCCTGATCCTCGCCGTGTTCATCGCGCAGATCGTATTGCGGCCGATATACCAGGTGATCGAGGGCCTCCATGCGATCAGGGAGGGCGATTTCGGCCAGCGGCTCCACGTCATCGGCGGCAACGAACTGACGATGGTTGGCGAGACGTTCAATATGATGGCCTCCTCCCTCCAGGAGAAAATCCGCGAAAATCTCGAGCGGACGCGCGCCCTCGACGAGAAGGTGCAGGAGTTGTGGGAAATCTACTCCCTCGCGAAGGACATGGGGTTTTCCCTTGATCTGAATGACGTGCTCAAGGGATTTCTGGAGCGGGCCGTCACATTGTCGTTTTCGTCGTACGGTCAGCTGCTGCTGAGACGGGGCCCGGCGGGGCACCTGGAAATGCAGGTCGAAACCCCGTCGTTTCCCCGCATCAGCCGCGAAGAATACGAGAACTGTCTGAAAACGAGCATCGAGAAGAGCGAGCCGGTCGAATACATGACGGCCATGCACACCCTGTTGGTGGTTCCCCTCGTGACCGGCCGGCAGATCCAGGGCGTGCTGTTCCTCGCGAAGCAAGGGAACCGCGCATATTCCGAGGGGGTCAGACGGTTTCTCGAGACGCTTGCCCCGCTCGGCGGCACCTTGATCGAGAACGCGCAGCTGTACATGGACGTTCTCGAGATGAAGGAATACGTCAAAAACGTCCTGGACAGCGTCGACTCCGGTGTCGCGACGCTCGACGAAACCGGCATGCTCGTCACCGTCAATGCCGGCTTCATGAGGATTCTCGGGCTTAAACCGGGTGAGCCCGTGAGTGCCCCCTGGAGCAAGGTTGTTGACAGGGCTGGTGATCCCGCGTTTTCCGCCGCACTGAATCATGTGCTCGGCGAGCCGATGCAGAAGCTCAGGAGCGGCGGGGAAGGCGAATCCGGATACGGAACCGCGCCCTGGAGCCAGATCACGCTCCGGCGACCGGGGTGCGAGGAGTGTGAGCTGCAGGTCAGGGTGAACCCGCTGATTGCCGGTGAAGCGGTCATCGGGCGCGTGCTGGTCCTCGATGACGTCACCGAGATGAAGGTCCTCGAGCGCCGGGCGTTCGACATCGAGAAGTGGGCCATTCTCGGAAAACTGGCGGCGTCCGTCGCTCACGAGATTCGCAACCCGCTCGTTGCCGTGAGAAGCCTGGTCGAAATCATCGGCGAGGAGGTCAGCGGGGAATCGCTGAACCATGTCAAGGTCGTGCTCGGTGAAGTCCATCGCCTGAACAAGGTCGTCGAACAGCTCCTGCACTTCTCCAAGCCGGAAAAGGCGAACCTGCGCGAGGCCGATTTGAAAGAGGTTGTCGAGGAACTGCTTCTGCTCGTGCGGCACGAGGCCGGAAGATGCGGCGCGAATATCGTTCGAAACTGGCCTGAGACGCCGATTTATGCTACAATCGACCGGGAAAAGATCAAGCAGGCCCTGTTGAACGTCATGCTCAATGCGATCCAGTCGATGGAACACGGAGGAACACTCACGGTGAATGTCCGTCCCGAGGCAGATGAAGTCGTCATCGAACTGCGGGACGAAGGCGCCGGGATTCCCCCGGAGACCGCGAAGCGCATCTTCGACCCGTTTTTCACGACCCGGCCCAACGGAACGGGCCTGGGGCTCGCAATCACCAAGAAAATCGTGGATCTCCACCAGGGAAGCATTTCCATCGATTCCGAGCCCGGCAAGGGAACATGCGTGCGCATCGAGCTTCCCGTGACGGCGAAACCATATCCCGACACGGGACTGCCGGCATGACCGAACTCCGCGATCCGAAACAGGCCTGGCCCCGCCAGCCCGCCATTCTCGTCGTCGACGACGAGGAGTCGGTCCGGTATACCCTCGAGGCGGTCCTCAAACCCGAGGGATACACGATCGGGGCGGCCCGTTCCGCCGCCGAGGCCCTCGACCGGATCGCTAACGAGGCGTTCGATCTCATCATCTCCGACATGAACATGCCGGGCGCCTCCGGCCTCGAACTGCTCGATGCCGTTAAACAGCGCGATGCAGAAGCTCTCGTTATCCTCATCACCGCCTACGGCTCCGAGGCGCTTGCCGTCGATGCGATGAAACGCGGGGCCTACGACTACCTGGCCAAGCCCTTCGCGAACGACGAACTCAAGCTTACGGTCCGCAGGGCGCTCGAACGGTGCCGGCTGCGCCGGGAAAACCTGATCCTGCGCCAGAGGCTTCACGAGCGCGAGGGGCTCGCCGCGATCATCGGCGCTCACGATAGCATGCAACGCGTCTACGATCTCATCGAGCGCGTCGCCCCGAACGACGTCACCGTCCTCATCACCGGCGAGTCAGGAACGGGCAAGGAACTCGTCGCCGACGCGATCCACTCGCTCAGCTCGCGCAGAGACGGACCGTTCATCCGCGTGAACTGCGCTGCCCTCCCTGAAACCCTGATCGAAAGCGAACTGTTCGGATACGAGCGTGGCGCGTTCAGCGGCGCCGTCGCCCGCAGGATCGGCAAATTCGAACTGGCCGACAACGGCACGATTTTCCTGGACGAGATCGGCGACATGTCGCTGACGACCCAGACGAAGATCCTCCGGATCCTCCAGGAGCAAGAGTTCGAGCGCCTCGGAGGCCAGAGCGTCATCA
>JAKJFL010000431.1:0-3591 GCA_022704935.1 Candidatus Rifleibacteriota bacterium | reverse complement strand
ACATCGGCTTGTGGAACGAGATCACCGGGTCGGTGTCGTTGCTGACGGCCACGTCGTAGGGAGCCTGGGGAATCGTGTCGTCGCCGGAGCGCAGGGTGACCTGGACCGGATCCGAGTTTTCACTCTCGGTGTACTGCTCGTTGAATGAGCGGATCACGTAGGTATACTGTTCGGCGGAGGTTTTCACGACCGAGGTGTCGATGAAGCCCGGAGTATCCTGGGGTACCGACGAGATCCACTGCACGCCGCCCGCGCTGGTCGAGAGGCCGCGATAGATGTTGTAGCCCTTGATCTGTACGCCGGTCACCTTGTCCCACGCGATGTAGACGCTGTTCTGGCTGGAGCGGACCTTGATGTTGACCACCCGGGGCGGCCGTTCCTCGACCGGCAATCCGGCACGGGCCTGGATCGCGTTGGTCTTCGACATGTCGGACTCCTTGCCCTGCGTGTCGAACGCGGAGATCTTGTAATAGTAATACTGGTCGTTCACCAGTCCGTTCTGGTTGTCGTTGTCCAGATACGTCGGCGCGGCCAGTTTTCCGACCGTGGCGATGAACGTGAACGGCCCGCCCGAGTTCGTCGAGCGATAGATCTGATAGCCGACCAGATCGGCTTCGGTGTTCGAGCTCCAGGTGAGCAGAACAGCCTTCTCCTTGCCGATGCCAACGACGTTCTGAGGAATGGTCGGGGCTTCGTAGTCGGTGAGTCCCGGATCCTTCTTGACGCCGGTGGTGCACCCAAAAAGGGTGAACATCATCATCAGCATGACGCCGGCCATGAAGCTCCGTCTGTATCGTGCTGACATCACCGTTCTCAGCATAGGGTTCTCCTTTTTCCTGCACAGCTTGGCAAATACCACGGATGATTCATCGGCAGTCGTGGATGAAGAGTTAACAGTTTCCGCACAAATTGAACGGGGGCGGCCTCATGTCAGGTCCGAATGCTCCGCTTCGCGAATCGCGTGTTTCATGTCGGAAACGGCCCTCCCGAGCCCGACGAGCACGGCGCGGGAAATGATGCTGTGGCCGATGTTGAATTCTTCGAGCCCCGGCATGCCGACAAGATCCTGAACGTTCCAGAAGGTGATGCCGTGGCCGGCGTTGACGCGAAGTCCGAGTTTTTTCGCCCGCGCCGCCATGTCGTACAGCTTCTGGCGCTCGGACTCGTGCTCGGCCTCGCTCATCGCATCGGCATACCGGCCGGTATGGAGTTCGATGAACGACGCTCCTGTTTTCGCGGAAGCCTCGACCTGCCGCTCATTCGGATCGATGAACAGGCTCACGGTGATTCCGGCTTTTTTCAGCCGCTCGACGGCGGATTTCACGGCATCGAAGTGGCCGGCGACATCGAGACCGCCTTCCGTGGTCACTTCCTGGCGCCGTTCGGGAACGAGCGTCGCCATGTCGGGTTTCAGATTCACGGCAAATTCGACGATCTCCTCGTTCACGGCCATTTCGAGGTTGAGGCGCGTCCGGACGGTCTGGCGAAGAATCTTCGCGTCCCGGTCCTGTATGTGGCGCCGGTCCTCGCGCAGATGGATCGTTATGCCGTCCGCCCCCGCAAGTTCGGCGAGGGCCGCGGCCCCGACAGGATCAGGTTCACGCCCCATTCGCGCCTGGCGGATGGTGGCAACGTGATCGATATTGACTCCAAGCTTTATCATCGCATTCCTCCGGACATGGTTCTGATCGTTATCGGCCTACTTACGCATGACGAAAGAGAAGAGACTGCCCTGACGCCCTTTCTGACCCCGATAGGAAAAATATGACCCCGGCAGGCATTGCGTGCAGTCGTTCACATGTCTGATCCGGTCGAGTCGCACGCCCCGGCGCAGACACTGGGCCACGTTCAGCCCGCGCAGATCCAGGTGCCATTTGACCCCGTGGGTGAAGAAACCCAGAAATCCCTCATCAGCCTCGCGGAACGACGGCGGAACCTCGTCACCGAGCTCGAGGCAGCAATTCCCGATGCAGGGCCCCATCGCGACATGCAGCGAAGAGGGAACCGCGCCGAACCGCTCGGCAAGCATGTCGATCGTTCGTCCCGAGATATCGCTGCGCGTCCCTTTCCAGCCGGCATGGACCGCCGCCACGGCTTTTCCGCACCAGATCAGCACGGGCAGACAGTCGGCCGTGAAGACGCCGATCGGAATCCCGCGCCCGGCCGTCACCAGGGCATCCCCATCGCCCTGGTTTCCAGGCGTCGAGCCGACACCAACGTCATGAACGTCCGTTCCATGAATCTGCGTCGCCCAGAACGGAGCGGACAGACTGCGTTCACGAACGATGGAAAGCGCCTGCCAGGCCGTTTCCGCGACATCGGGAGCTTGCCGGTAAAAGCCCAGATCTCCGTCTGCACGTTCGGAGAACGCGGCGAGAACGCCGCCATCCTCGATGAGATGCATGGTCAGGAACCGGCCGTCAGTGAGGCGATCATTCGCTCGGCAAGATCGTCGACGGCATCGCGTTTCATCGAAACCTCGCGGACGCGCTTCAGCGTTCTGACGGCGTCATCGACGCGGCCCTTCTTCGAATACAGGGAACCGAGCACGATATAGGCTTCCTTGAGACCGCGATCGAGCGCGATCGCCCGCTTGCACTCTTCGTAGGCATCCTTCAGGCGGCCCTGGTTGTAATGCAGGAGGGCGAGATCCTTGATCGCCTCGGCATTTTCCGGATACAGCTCGAGAGATTTGCGGAACTCGTTCTCGGCCATGTCATATTTCCCGGCACGGAAGAAGTCCTTCCCCATCTCGAGGTGCGTGCGGGCGGACTCGACATTCTTTTCATCGAGCTCCTTGCGCGCTTTCAGGAGGAGACTTCGGGCCTGTCGGCCAATGCCTGAGTCCCCGGCGACAACGACGATTTTTTCGAGTTCGGAGGCGGCTTCGTTGACCAGGCCACGGTCGAGATACGACTGGCACAGGGCATATCGCTTTTCGAGCGAACGTTCCTGGCTCACGGAAAGTTCACCGGTCCTCATCGGGACGCTCTGTCGGGGGGCGGGTGCCGCAACGACTCGCGAAGCCATGGGGGCCCGGCTTGCCATCGCGGAGGTGCCGAAATCGACATCAGATCCCATGGTGGAAACCGAAAGGGTATCGGCACCGGGTGTCGCGCTGACGGGGGTGAACGAGGTCGATGATTCCATCGCTTCCGCCTTGGCGTCGTAGTCGCCGAGCCGGCTGCCTTTTCCCTTGCGTCGCAGGAACTCGTTCAGTTTCGAGCTTCCCTGGATCGATTTCACGTTCGCGAAATAATAGGATCTGCTATTGTTGTTGAGCTGTTTGAGCTTGCGTTCGACATGGCGCTTCACGGGCGACCCTTCGGGAGTCTTGGTGAGCGCCTGCTGATAGACGTTGATCGCCTTGTTGTTCTGGCCGGTGCGTTCGTAACACTCGGCGAGCGGGATGTAGGCCCGTATGTAGCCGGGGTTCAACTTCAAGGCCGTGATGAAGTTGCGACCGGCCTCGGCATAGTTTTTCCGGGTGAATTCGCACAGGCCGAGATTGAAATACGACTTGAAGAAGTTCGTATCGATGCGGATGGCGGCCTGGAAATGCCTGATCGCCTCGTCGTGGCGGCCGGCCTT
>JAKJFL010000430.1:0-3612 GCA_022704935.1 Candidatus Rifleibacteriota bacterium | reverse complement strand
CGCCGGCTCGGAGTTCTGGGTGGCCGACACCGTGGCAGGCCGGGTATACCGGGTCGATGCCGCGGGCAAGGTTCTCGCCACGATCGTCACCCAGAAGACCTCGAAAAATGCGGTCCTCGAGGATATAGCCCTCGTGCGTGACGCGGCCGGCACCGTGTCGGGCGTCTGGGTCGCCGACGGCATGGAACAGCAGGTTGTTCTGTACGGAACGGACGGCACGAAGCAAAAGACGTTCGGCGCCCCCGGAAACGAGCCCGGCAAATTCGCCCAGATCGCCCGCATCGAAGCCGGCGTGTCGGGACGGGTCTACGTCACCGACAAGGGTCGCCAGCGGATCATCGTTTTCGACCCCGAAGGAAAGGTCGTCCGCGAACTGCCCTGGCAGTGGTCGGGACTCTGCCTCGACAAGGATGAAAATCTATACCATATCGAATGGAACGATCAGGAGAAGCGCGTCCATCTGGTCGCCGAAACCTTCGATGGAAAGCCCATGTCGAACACGGTTCTCGATCTTCCCCCGCACACGAATTCGGAACTCTGGTTCATCACGCCGGCCGGCGAGGCGATCATCACCTACTCGCCCGATAACGCCCCCCTCCAGGCGCTGAAGATGGCCCGTTGCACGCTCGATGGCAAGTTGGTCGCCATCATCGACATCAAACTGCCGATCGTCATGAACCGGTATCTCGAGCCGCTCGACGCCGAAAGCGTCTGGCTCGGCCAGGTCGATTACGAGAAGGCCCCCGAAGGCGCCTTCCGGGTCATCCCCTTCAAATACGGCACCAAGCCCGAAGGCTGATCCGACACGAACGCAGAAACCCCCGGGGCAATGAACCGCCCCGGGGGTTTCTGCATGCGGCGGCAGTTGCCGCGAAGGGCTCAGAACCCCAATTCCATGCCCAGAAGCGTCTTCCTGCCGCTCATGTAATGAATCGGGTCCATGAGCAGGCCGGTCTTGTTCTTCGAGTCTGATGCCTGGCTCAGAACGATGTCGTCCTTGTCCGCGAGGTTTTCGACGCTCAGATAGAGGGAACAATCGTCTGTCACCCGGCGGCGAAGAGTGAGATTGAGGCAGGTCGAGGCATCGACGCCTTCATACAGCGTCGCTTTCCCGGCGGAGTCCAGGGTCTGGGTCGCCGGAATCTTGCCTTGGTGCTCGATACTCAGCATGCCGCTGTTCTTGTTCCGATGAAACAGGATGCCGCCCGTCATGCGGAACCCCGGTTTGGAAACGAGCCGCAGGTCGTTCTTCGTGTCTTCCGCCTTATCCAGGCGGGTATAGCTTAGCCAGCCGTCAACCGTCTCGTTGAACTTCCCGTTGAGGCCGAGTTCCCAGCCGTTGATCTCGGCTTCATCGATGTTGATATAATAGGAATCTTTCTTCTTCACGGCTCCGACACCCGGAACATTGGCGTCGGTCGCCGCAACGATCGAGGTGATCTTGTTGTCGATATCGGAAGTGAAGCGGGCGATATTCAACCCCCAGTTGCCGTTAAGCTGGTGAGACAGTCGCAGTTCGCGGTTGTCGGCCTTCTCGGCTTCGAGATCCTCGTTGCCGAAGACCTTGCTTCCGCGATACAGCTCCTGGAAGTTGGGGAACCGGAGCGTGTGGCTGAAGCCCAGGCCGATGCTCGACTTGCTGAAGATCTTGTAATCTGCCGCCGCCGACCAGGTGCTTTTCTTGTCCGAGGCGAACGACTCGTCGCTTCTGGCGACCAGATGCATGTCGAGCTTGTCGGTGGCGTTGATCGAGTCGCTGATGAAATATCCTTTCGTTTCGAGCCACGTGTTGGCGACCTGCGGCTTGACGGTGTGGCCGACATCCTTGATTTCCTGTTTCTGCCCGCCGATGGTCAGGTGGTGTTTCTCGCCGATCGGAAAATTGTACAGCGCTTCCGTCGTCTTCATGCGGACCGTGACATCTTCGGCGGGATTGATTGTCCCCGAGGCCATTGTCAGATCATAGTCGAAGAAATACTGCGTGCTGCTGAAATCCATATATGAGGCATGGCGCAGAACCAGGTTGCGGTCGTTGCCGAAATCCTTCTCGACGACGAAATCGCGGTGAGACATGCGCCACGGCTCGAACCGCTCTTTATAGTTGGGGACGCTCAGCGTTCCGTCGCTGTTCATGATCGTCGCTTTGAATACCCAGCCGCTGTCGGTTTCGACCCGGCCCCGATACATGAACAGCTGGTTGTCCCACTTCGTTTCGCCCGTCCCGTAGCTCTTGTAGTGCCTGGTGCCGTTGCACTCATCCATGAACAGGCCCAGCAGGTGCTCGTTGTTATGAGAGACACGACCATACGTGTATTCCTGATGATGCGTGCCTTCGGAGCCGGCTTCCTGGGTGGACGTGACGCCCTCGAGATCCTTCGCGGTGGGCAGCGTCAGGTTGATCGCGCCGCCCATGCCGTTCGGTCCGTAGACGAGCGAGGAGCCGCCGGGAATGATCGAGGCTTTCTGAAGTCGCCGGAGCGGGAAGCCCGAAAGTGAGCTGGCGCCGTTCCATGGCGTGTTGACGGGGCAGCCGTCGACGAGCACCTTTGTCTGGTTGCTCTCGAACCCGCGCAGTTGCGGGGTGAAGATGGCACCGAGAAGCCCGTTTCCGGGCGTAACGGAGGAATTGAGCGAGCGGAGCATCTCAACCGGATTGCTCGTCGGTCTGTGAATGATGACATCCTGGGATATCTCGTCCTGAGGACGCGTGATCAATCCCTGATACCTGGCTTTTTCCGCATCGATCGTCAGGACCGGAAGCTTGTACGTTTCGTTGCCGGACGTGCCGGCTGACAAATCAGCTGCGACCGTTGCCGGGGTTGCGATACCGGATTCGTCGGCAGGGGCCGGGCTATCGGTGGCCGATGCCGCGAAGCCGATCGCGGAAATACCGATGCAGACTCCCGCCAGAATGACGCGAAGCCTGGTGGCGAGAACCGTGCGCTTCAGGGCCTGGTTACGTCTGATATTCACGAGAGACTCCTTTGATCAGCGATGTGACCGGTTGAAACGGCATGCATCATAAAGTTTGTGTTGTGAAACGTAGGACGCTGTGTCGAAGAGAATACTACTGAATAGTACGAAATGCTACTATTGCGTTTGTAAAAAGATTTTTCCACGTGCGGTTCCCGCCGGTGCGCGATGTCGCTTCCATCGCCTTCCAATACTTTCTGAAACGTGGGAAAACAGCGGAAATCGTGGTCTGAATAAGGTGAGGCGAACGACTCCGAACGTGTTTCGATGAGGATGTATGTAAAAAGTGGAATGTAGTTGTTATTGGTTGTATAATACGGGTGTCTGATAAGTGTGCCGCAGGAGGAAGAGCGGAATGGCGGGATGGAGCGGATTGGTGGCAAGCGTCGCTCGAAAGCCGGCGTTTCTGGCCTTGTGCGCGGCATGCGCCCTATTGGCCCTTCTCCCTTCTCGCGTCTTGGCCGGCGGGATGGGAAGCGCATCCCCGGTACTCTCCGAAAGCGGTTTTGTCTTGACGGATGCGCGGGGAAAGGAAATACGACTGGCCGACACCCCACGGCGGATCGTGATTACGGGGAAAGCGTCGTTCATGGTGCTCGATGCGGTCTACCTCTTCCCAGAGGCCTGGCCCCGCGTGAT
>JAKJFL010000429.1:0-3622 GCA_022704935.1 Candidatus Rifleibacteriota bacterium | reverse complement strand
CCGGCGCGGGCGGATCGGCCCCCAAACATGTCCAGCAGCTCCTGGAAGAGGGCCATCTGCGCTGGGATTCGCTCGGTGAGTTCCTGGCGCTCGGCGTCTCCCTCGAGGATTACGGCCGCCGGAACGACAACCCCGCCGCGACCGTGCTGGCCAAGGCGCTCAACGACGCGATCGGCAAACTACTCGACGCCAACGTCGCCCCGGCCCGCGACGCCGCGAGCGGCATCGACAACCGCGGCACCCACGTCGCTCTCGCCCGGGCCTGGGCCGAGGCGATGGCCGCCCAGAAGAGCGATCCGAAGCTCCAGGCGAAGTTCGCCGGGGCCGCGAAGAAGCTCGCCGAGAAGGAGAAGGAGATCCTGGCCGAGATCGACGCCACCCGCGGCAAGCCGGCCGACATCGGCGGCTACTACCAGCCCGACCAGGAAAAACTCACCCGCGTGATGCGGCCCAGCAAGACCTTCAACGCCATCCTCGACGAGCTCGCCCGAGCCTGACGCGCGGGTTCGGTCACACGTTCTCGTTCATTTCATGTAGGGGCGGGTTTGAAACCCGCCCCTACATCATATTTCCAACGTTTGCAGAATCTTTGCGCGGATGAGAGGAATCCGGAGTAAAATTCATGGGGCCGCTTCCCGCGTGGGTTCTCACCACCTTCATTTCAGGGATACGTCTTCACCCGAATCGTTCGCCATGAGATTGAACACGAAAAAATTGCGACACGCAGAGAACGACTTTTGGAGGATCTCCCCCGAACGGGAGCAATATGGAATCTGCCGCCAATGAAAGGCTGAGAGAAAGCCATTCCGAGGAAACCAATGTTTCCACGATGGATTTCCTTTCCCTGTTCCGAAGCATGTGGCCGTATGTTCGCCCCTATTGGGCCACAAGCTTGATTCTCCTGCTCGGCTTGCTGATCGAAAGCGGTTTTGATGCGCTCATGCGAATCAGCTCGAAGTATCTGATCGACGAAGCAATCATTCCCAGGGACCAGCGGCTGATGATGATCATCCTGGGAGCTCTCGGCGGCGGCGCATTGTTTTCGGCCGCTTCCGCTTTGGGCTGCGATTATCTTTGGGCGCGTTTCGGCACGAAAGTCATGAATCTGTTGCGCGAGGAAATATTCGTGCATCTGCAGAAACTGTCCATGACTTTTTACGCCCGTTCAAGGACGGGAGATCTGATGACCCGTTTCACGACGGATCTCGACGCCGTGGAAAACGCGCTCGTTTACGCTCTGCCGGCCGGAATTCTCGCCATCGGCAGTCTCGTTCTCAGCGCATTTTTCCTTTTTCATATCGAATGGCGCCTGGCTTTGATCACCGTAGCCGGGCTTCCATTCTGCTTCCTCGCTCAGAAATTATTCGGAAAACAAGCGATCGAAGCCGACGTTCGGTACAAACAAGCGGAAGCCGGGCTATCCAGCGTCCTGCAGGAGAACCTTTCCGCCCAGGCCGTCGTCAAAGCCTTCGGACTGCAGGAAAAGATGATTTCCATGTTCAGGCTGAAACTCGATCTGATTTTCTCAACCGGCGTCAGATCGAATTTCCTGACCTATCTCTTTCAACGGATGCCGAATGTCACCGCCGAACTGTTGAGCCTTGTGGTGATAGGCATCGGAGCGGTTCTCTGTTTCCGGGGTTCGATGACCGTCGGGTCTCTCATGGCCTTCCAGATTCTTCTTGCCGGCATGAATGCTTCCGTGGCCGCATTTACCTGGGTCATTCCTCTTTTCATAAGCGCCGCCGGCGGCATGACCCGAATCCGCCAGATTCTCGACCAACAGCCATTGCGGGAATCGGACGAATTGCTGATCGAGTCCTCGCTGGACAGTGACATCGAATTCCAGAACGTCTGCTTCCAGTATGCCAAGGACCGACGCGGTCTGGAAAATGTGAAAGCCCTCCTCCCGAGAAGATCTCGGGTCGCATTCGTTGGAACGAGCGGATCGGGCAAGAGCACGATGATGGCTCTGCTCATGCGCTTCTATGATCCCGACAAAGGATCCGTAAACATAGGAAGTCGCGACATTCGTTCCATTTCCCTGGAATCTCTGCGCAAAAAAATTGCGGTCGTGTTCCAAGAAAACTTTCTGTTCAATATTTCGCTCCGGGAAAACATCCGGCTGGGAAACTTGGAAGCGACCGACGAGGACATCGTGGAAGCGGCCCGCCAGGCGGAGATACATGACTATATCGTCAGTCTGCCGAAAGGGTATGACTCGCCGGCGGGCGAACGCGGCTCGCGCTTGTCGGGCGGCCAACGGCAGCGTATCGCGATCGCTCGGGCACTGGTGCGAAAGCCGCAGATTCTGCTCCTGGATGAAGCGACATCGGCGCTCGACCCGGCCACCGAGGCATCCATCAACGCCACCCTCGACAGAATCGGGCGCGGGCGCACCACCATTTCCGTGACGCACCGACTTGCATCGGTTGTAAATGTCGATCAGATCTTCGTTTTCGACCAAGGGCACCTGCTGGAACAGGGGATTCACGACGAACTGGTTCGCAAGGGCGGAAAATATGCCCAGCTATGGAAAAAGCAAAACGGCTTCATGACCACTTCCACCAACGGGAACTTCAAGGTCGACATGGTCTGGCTCAAGAGCCTTCCTTTCTTCCAGGAGGTTGCCCCATCGATCCTCGAGAATCTGGCGGGGATGTTCATCAACGAACATTTCACGGAAAACCGCATCGTCATCTACCAGGGCGATCCGGGCGACAAGTTTTATATCATCGTTCGCGGTCGGGTTCTCGCGACCAAAAAGCCCAAAACATCTCCTGAGCAGCAACCAGTCATGCTTGGCGATGGCGACTACTTCGGAGAAATAGCTCTGCTCAAGAAAGTTCCGAGGACCGCCACCATCAGAACCCTGACAGATTGCGTGTTTTTGACCCTCCGTCAGGAACAGTTCTTCGAACTGATGGATCACGCTCCCGGGTTGCGAGCCATCCTGGAAGCGAAGCACCTCGCCGAGGAGGATGTTCTTTCGGCACGTTCGTTCGAAATGGAAGAACGATCCGATCAGTTGCCGTGTTGATGGGCATGGGATAACGGGATCGACTCACGCATCCTGCAGGAAAAACCGCAGGATCGTTCCCAGACGGTCGGACCAGGCCTGCTCGTGGTGCAGACCTCCGTGGATCTCCTGGTAATAATAATCGCGGCCGGGCCTGAACCGGTGCGACAGCAGGATCTGCTCGAGCCGGCGCATCACCGCGATGCCGTCGGCGAGATCGGGAACCTCGATTCCCTCGTCGCTGCCAATGTCGAACCAGAGTTTCACGCCGCGCAGGAACGCCGGGTCTTCCGAGATCCGGTCGAGGATCCAGTAGTTGCCGGGCCAGAGACCGGGCGAAAGCGCCCCGCAGTGGCCGAACATGCCCGGATACCGCCTGCACAGGTCGATGGCGACGAGACCGCCGAACGACGATCCGATCGTGCCGACGAGGCTCTGTTCGGAAGCCCCATCCCACTCGGCCTCGACGCGGGGTTTGACCTCCATGGCCACGAACTCGCAGTATCGATCTGATCTTCCGCCGGCAGACCGGCGCGGCTCGAAGACCGGCAGGAACTCGTCGACCCGGCGGGCGCCGGAAAAAATAGCGACAAGTATTGCAGG